>DASWQX010000652.1:0-6577 GCA_036403495.1 Thermoanaerobaculia bacterium | reverse complement strand
AACCGGTCGGTACCGGGGTGCGGGGCATCGATGAACATGTCTTCTTCCGGCGAACCGACACGTGACGACCTCCGGCGGCTGCTCGATCGGCTCCAGCCGAGGATTGCGCGCCTCCTCGAACGCCATGGCGTCTCCGAGCTGGAGGCGGAGCGGCGTGTAAGAGAGGCGTTGGTCCGCCTCTCCTACAGGTGGGAGCGGGTCCGTGACCACGAGCGGTGGCTGCTCGACGCGCTGAGGAAGGACTTGGCGGCGCGCCCGGAAGAATCCTCCAAGGAGCCCAGGGATGAGTGAACGCGACTCGGACGATCCTGAGAAGAAGTACGGGCCGGCGCTCGACGCGGCCTTCGACAAGGCCGGAGACCGGATCGAGGAGATCCATGGTGAGATCGAGGCCGCTGCTGGGCTTCTTGAGGAGCTGACCGCGACGCCCGGTGAGAAGCGGTCGGAACGGGTGCGGACGGAGGTCCGTTTCCACGCCCTCAAGCTCTGCGATCTTCTTCTCAAGAGGAGCCGCGAGGCCTGGTTCCGCGATCCGGCTCGGGCGGTTGAGTTGGCTCGGCTTGCGGCGGAAGCCTCGGAGTGGCTGGATGTCCAGTACTACGGTGAGGTGCTGGTGGAGGAGGAGAGGGCGCTCGCCTGGGCGTACCTCGGTAACGCTTATCGGATCTCTTCGGACCTGCGGAGCGCCGAGGAGGCCTTACTGCGGGCCGAAGAGCACTTCAAGCGTGGCGGTGAGGATGCGCTGACGGGAGCACAGATCCTCAGCTTTATGGCGTCCCTGCGGACCTCGCAAGGTCGATTCAGCGAAGCGGCGGATCTCATCGATCAGGCGATCGCCGTCTATCGTGAGACGCGGGACCGTCATCTGGAGGGCAAGGCCCTGATCAAGAAGGGAACTGTGTTGGGTTATGCCGGACGGTATCCGGAGGCCGTTCGGATCGTCCAACGCGGACTCTCCCGAATCAATCTGATGGAAGAGCCCCGTCTCCTGGTGGCGGCGCGGCACAACCTCATCTGGTATCTGAACGAGAGCGGCCGGCACGAGGAGGCGCTGAACAATCTTCAGGCGGCCCGGGCCGTCTACCTTGAGTTGGGCGAGCAGACCCACCTCATCCGTCTTCGCTGGCTGGAGGGGCGGATCTGCCGCGACCTCGGTCGACTCGATCAGGCGGAGGTGGCCCTGCGGGAGGCCCGGGATGGCTTCGTTGAGCGAAGAATCGGCTTCGACGCTGCTATGGCGTCGCTCGATCTTGCGACGGTCTACCTGCAACAGGGACGGACGGGCGAGCTGAAGCGGCTGGCGACGGAGATGGTGCCGGTGTTCGAGTCGCGGGACGTCCACCAGGAGGCGTTGGCCGCTCTGCTGCTGTTCCGTCAGGCGGCGGACGCGGAGGAGGTCACGCTGGGGCTGCTGGAGCGGACGCGGGATATCTCCAGCGCGCGCGGCAGAACCCGGATCTGCGGTTCGAAGGGAACTAGGCAGGGCTCGAACGCCTTGCAGATGGTTACGACGGCCCGCAGATCCTTACAACGGCCCGCAGATCCTTACAACGGCCCGCAGATCCTTAAACGGCCCGCAGATCCTTACAACGGCCCGCAGATCGTTACGACGGCTCGCAGATGGTTATGACGGCTTGCAGATGGTTACGAGGGCTCGCAGATCCTTACAACGGCCCGCAGATGGTTACGACGGCTCGCAGATCCTTACAACGGCCCGCAGATGGTTACGACGCTCCGTAGATCCTTCTGCAAGGCGTTGGAGCGTTACGACGAGCCGTCGTAAGCTTCGGCGGCGAACTAAGAGCGGGGAGGCGCCGGATACACTACGGCGGTGCCGACCGTCCGCCAGCTCCTCGCCGAGGCCCGGCCGCTCCTGGCGGCTACGCCATTCGGCGCCTCCACCCGGGAGGCGCGGCTGCTGCTCGGCCACGTCCTCGGCCTTTCCGAGGGGCGGGTGTTGGCGCGCGACGAGATCGCGGTGCCGCCGGAGGCGGAGCGGCGGTTCCGCGATCTCCTGGCTCGGCGCCTCACGGGTGAGCCGGTCTCCTACCTGACCGGGGAGCGGGAGTTCTGGGGGCGGCCCTTCCAGGTCGATTCAAGAGTGCTGATCCCCCGGCCGGAGACGGAGCACATCGTCGAGATCGTGCTCGGCCAGCGCCTGCCTCGGGACCCCTGGATTCTCGACGTCGGCACCGGCTCCGGCATCCTCGCCGTGACGCTGGCCCTGGAGATCTCCGGCTCCCACATGGTGGCGACCGATCTCTCTCCGGGCGCCCTGGCCGTGGCGGCCCGGAATGCCCGGCGGCTCGGCGCCGCGGTTTCCTGGGTCAATACGGACCTCACGGCCGGTCTCGACCTTTCCCGTTTCGATCTGGTCGTCAGCAATCCGCCCTATGTCGACCGCTCGGAGTTCCCCGACATCTCCCTGGAGGTCCTCGACTTCGAGCCCCACCTGGCGCTCTTTCCGCCGGGCGCCGGCGACGCGCTCCTGGCGCGCCTCTTTTCCCAGTGCTCCGGCCTGCGCAACGGGATACCATTGGCTGTCGAGATCGGACGCGGACAGCTCGACGCCGTGCGCAGGCATGCCGGAGACTCCGGGTTGGATGTCGCGGAGGTCCGGGAGGACTACGCGGGAATCCCGCGCACCGTGCTGCTGCGGCACCGCTAGACAAGCGCCTTTGAACCAGAAGGGGAGCCATGGACAAGTTTCACATCGTCGGGCCGACGCGCCTCATCGGCCGGGTGGCCGCGAGCGGCGCCAAGAACGCCGCCCTGCCGGCGCTCACCGCCTGCCTGCTGAGCGACGAGACGCTGACGCTCCGCAACGTGCCACGCGTGCGCGACATCGGCACCCTGCGCAAGCTGCTGGAGCACCTGGGAATGGACGTCGGAGAGGACGACGGCGCCCTCACCCTCCGCCGCGGCCGGCCGAACCCGCGGAACGACGCGCCCTACGACCTCGTCAAGACGATGCGCGCCAGCGTCCTGGTGCTCGGGCCGCTGCTCGCCAAGGAGGGGCACGCGCGGGTCTCCCTCCCCGGCGGCTGCGCCATCGGGGTGCGCCCGATCGATCAGCACCTGAAGGCGCTGACCGCCCTCGGCGCCGAGGTGACGCTGTCGCACGGCTACGTCGAGACCCGGGCGGCGCACCTGACCGGCACCCGCTTCCGCTTCGACATGCCGACGGTCACCGGCACCGAGAACGTGTTGATGGCCGCCGTCCTCGCCCGCGGCACGACCATCCTCGAGAACTGCGCCCGCGAGCCCGAGGTGGTCGATCTGGCCGATCTCCTCAACGCCATGGGCGCCCGGATCTCGGGGGCCGGCGAAGAGACGATCACGATCGACGGCGTCGACGGGCTGCACGCCGCCGAGCACACCATCATCCCCGACCGGATCGAGGGGGGCACCTATCTGATCGGCGCTGTGCTGACCGGCGGCGACGTGCTCCTCGAAGGGGCGCATGCCGCCGATCTGGCGCCCCTGCTGGACAAACTGGCCCAGATCGGCGCCGTGGTGGACGTTTCAGCGGAGGGGATCCGCGTCAGCGCGCCGCAGGGGATCGCCGCCCGCGACCTGGAGACGGCGCCGCATCCGGGCTTCCCCACCGACCTCCAGGCGCAGTACATGGCGCTGATGACGCGCGCCTTCGGCGTCTCGACGATCAGCGAGACCATCTTCGAAAACCGCTTCCAGCACGCGCCGGAGCTGATGCGGATGGGGGCCGACATCCGCGTCGACGGCGGCAAGGCGCAGGTCCACGGCCCGTCGCGCCTGACCGGCGCGGGGGTGATGGCGACCGATCTCCGCGCCTCGGCCTGCCTGGTGCTGGCCGGCATCGCCGCCGAAGGGGAGACGGTGATCGACCGCATCTACCACCTGGATCGTGGCTATGAGCAAATGGAATTGAAATTGCAGAAGCTCGGCGCGAGAGTCGCGCGGTGGTCGGTTCCAATGGGCGCCTGAGCGCGCCTGGGCACCCGTCCGGAACCGCTTCGACGGCTCCGCCCCGATGCTCGCCCCACTCGCCTTCGCCCTCGCCTCGCTCTCGGTCACCGCGGTCACCGTCGCCGACCCGCGGCCTGAGCTCATCGAGCTGCAGCTCGCCGGGCAGCAGCGCCAAGCCCTCGTCCGCGTCGAGCAGGAGCTGGCCGAGCGGCCGGACGCCTCGCGCAAGCTCGGCCTCGACTACCTTCGCGGCCATCTCCTCGACACCCTGCGCCGCTTCGCCGACGCCACCGAGGCGTTCGCCCGCACCCTCGGCACGACCCCGCCGCTCAAGCTCTACGGCTACTACCGCCTCGCCCTCGACCAGGACCGGCTAGGGCACCCCGAGGTCGCGGCGGGCTTGGTAGCGACCGCGGCGGCCGGCGATCCGGCGTCGCCCCTGACCCCCGAGGCGGTCCGGCTCCTCGATCGCACGCTCGCCGAAGGCGGGGATTGCCAGCTCCTGCGCGTCCTGCGGGCCGAGCTGATGCCGGGACCGCAGCGGCGGGAAGTTCAGCTCCTGCAAGGGTCTTGCGCCCTGCGCACGGGCTATCCCGAGATCGCCCGCAGCCTGCTGGTGAACCTGATCGAGGAGAGCCGCGACGACGAGATCGCCGGCATGGCCGCCGAGCGGCTCGCCGCCATCGTCTCCGAGTCCGAGCACGGCCGGGTGCCGATGCTGGGGGGGCTCACCTTCGTGCGGCAGGGCGACTTCGACCGCGCGCTCGTCCTGCTGCAGCGCGCCGCCGGCAAGGGCAACGCCCTCTCGCCCCGGGACGCCTACGAAACGCAGCTCGGGATGGGCGAGAGCCTGATGGGCGATCAGCGCTATACGGAAGCGTCGCTCGCCTTCGCCCATCTGGCCACCCTGGCGAAGAGCGCCGCCGATCGCGCCCGCGCCCTCTATCAGGAGGCGCGCTGCCACGAGCTGCGGGGAGCCTGGCCGGCGGCCGACCGGACCTTCCGTCAAGCCTGGGCCGCCGAGCCGCAGGGACCCTCCTGGGCGGCGGCGGCGCTGCTCTCGGCGCTCCGCCTGGAGTGGCGCACCGGCTCCGAGGCCTCCGCTCTGTCGCTGTACGCCAAGCTCGCCGCCGATCCCAAATGGCGGAGCGAGGCGGCGCGGGCCGGCCTTTTCCTCGCCGCCTCGGACCTCGTGCGAGGCCGGCACGACCGCGCCGGAGCCTGGCTGGCGAAGGCGCGTCTCGGCGGCGCCGACGATCGCCTGGAAGCCGATTACTGGAGCGGCCGCCAGGCCGAGCTGGAGAAGAACGGCCGGGGGGCGGTAGCGCACTATCTGGACCTTCTGCGCGCCGATCCCTATCACCCGCTCGCTCATGCGGCGCGGGCGCGGCTCGCCGCCGAGCCGCTCGCCCGTACCGCGGCGGCCGAGGGGCGCCGGCTCCTCATCGCCGGCCGTGTCGACGATCTCTATGGCGCCTGGCTGCTGTTCGGGGGAGATCCCGCCGGCAAGGTCGCCCAGGGACGGCTCGAGCAGGCGCTGCTCGCCGACCGCCGCGCCGCGCCCTACCTGCGGCTGGCGGAGGTGCCGGTGCGGCGCTGGCCCCTCTGGGACCGCCCGCTCGCTCAGCCCGAGGAGATGCTGCTGGCCCTGGGGGTCTGGCACGAGGGGGCGCCGGCGATGCGCGAGCACTTCCCGCTCTCCGATCCGTCGCTGGCGTTCACCGGCGGCCTCCTCCTCGCCCGGGGGGGCGACCTCGCGCGCTCGATCGCCGTGGCCGAAGAGCTGCGCGCCCGCACCCCCTCGCGGGTCCCGCTGGCGCTGCAGCCTCCGGCGTTCCGGCGCCTCCTCTATCCGTTCCCCTACCAGGAGAGCATCCTCCCCCAGGGGCGGCTCCGCGGCGTCGAGCCCGCCCTGCTGATCGCCCTCCTCCGCGAGGAGAGCCACTTCGAAACCTCGGCGCTCTCCCCGGCGTCGAGCCGCGGCTTCACCCATCTCTCTCTCGCCACCGCCCGCCGCCTCGCGGTGCAGCTCAAGCTGGCGGAGCGTCTCACTCCCGAGGATCTCTACCAGCCCCAGGTCTCGATCGCCCTCAGCGCTGCCTATCTCGGCGCTCTGCTGAAAGACTTCTCGGGGAGCATGTTGCAGGCGGTCGCGGCCTATGGCGCGGGCGAGCCTCAGGCCGTCGTCTGGCGGAATCAGTGCTTCAGCCAGGAGCCCGAGGAGCTCTACACCAAGATCGGCACCGGCGAAACCCGCGACTACGTCCGCCGCGTCCTGGCGGCGCGGGACCAGTACCTGGAGCTGAAGTAGGCGCGAGGGATCAGAGGATCGTCTGCGAAACCTCCAGAGCGGCAAGGACGAGGTCCGCCCAGGGGACAGTCCCCTTCCACTCCTTTAGAAGCCGCTCCTTCTCCGCCTGAAATTTTGGCAGTCCGGCTAGTACGACTTTGGGAGTGGGGATCTGGACTGCATCAGGACGGGTCGCCAGCCAGAACATCACCTTGGGGATGACGGAATCCGTCCCGCCTTCGTAGCTGATCGGGTCGAAGCCGGCCAGGTCGGAAATGAACTTGGTATAAACGTGACCTTGGGGAACCAGGAGGAGCCAGTCGTGGCGTTTGCTCTTGG
>DASWQX010000651.1:0-2493 GCA_036403495.1 Thermoanaerobaculia bacterium | reverse complement strand
CTCCAGTTCGTGCCCCCGATGGTCGAACGGCGCCGGCAACGGCTCGCGGGTGGTGAAGACGAGGCGGGTACACGGGTCAGCCTCCAGGAGGCTCCGGCAGAGAGCGAAGATAGCGGTTGCAGGGTCCGAGGTGGATAGATTCGCCGGATCGGAGGGATCAGCCAGATCTCCACGCTCTGGCAGCACACTCTCGCAGTTGTCGAGCACGATAAGTGTAGGCTGGTCGGCCAAGGCGCGCTCGATATGCTGAAGGGCTTTATCGAGGGTGGAGTGCTCAGCGACGGTATAGCGGGGGCCGGCGAGCTGGTGGCCGAGGGTGTCGAGCACGGCGGGGACGGTTCCTTGACGATCGAGGGGCACAAAGGCGGCACGTGCAATGCGACCGGTGCGGACGAGCCAGCGGGCTAGCTCGGCAGCTAGCATCGTCTTACCTTGACCACCGACTCCGCGCATGACGGCCCACTGCTCACGATGCAGTAGGCGCTCCATTTCTAGCAACTCGGGGCTACGTCCCCGAAACTGATGCAGTGGCTCAGGTAGATGCCCGAAGCTCAACCGGCGCTTCTGCGCCTCTTGTCGTAGGATCTGCCTCGACGGAATCTTAGTGATGAGTTGAGGGTCCTGTTTCTCTTGGTAGAGGACAGGCAGAAACCAGTCTTGGAGCTGCAGTTCCCCTGCACCCCAGACTTGGCCACGCCGATTGTCGGCGAACAACTCCTGCTGGCCGGCGAGCATAGCTCGGCCGATTCGTGCGCCGCGAGCCAACTCGCCATAGAACGCCTGCGTGAACCGGCGGGCCATCTCAAGTACAACGCTGTAACTCATGGCCACCACCGACGCGACGCCCTCTTCGAGTAGGCGCGTGGCCACGGAGGAGGTGGTCGGAGACAACTCAGCCACTGATGTCTGGTAGGCCTGAAGAAAAATCAGCGGAATACGGTGCTGGCGGACCAGACCGGCGAGCTGGGCAGCGTCGACGAAATAAGCTCTTCGATCCTTTAGTTTTTCGTCGTTGGGATATTCGAAGAAAAGCCCCCGCAAGCCAAGATTTAGATCATAGACGCCATAGCCGTCGAAATGAACGACATCAAAGGGCTGTCCGCGATCCGCAGCTACTCGGAGGGATTCTTCTAAAGCACCATAAGTGGGTGGGTTAAGGAAGGTGAGCCGCACGAGGGCTCCAAGGTTTTCGACCGCTTCTGACAATGGTAGGGCGCTGATGCGGTGGTCAATATAGCCGATCAGATCTCCGTTGACTTTCTTCTCCGGTCGCGGGCTAACGTGCAGGATCTGGATGGGAAGGCCGGTCAGGCGAGCAGCCTGTGCATGTCGATTAGGAAGGCGCCGCCGGACGCGCACGGCGTGCCTTCCCTGGAAAAGCCACGCACCACCATCGTGAAGGATTTCCCATGGCAGTGCGAGCAGCTCGGTCGCGGCTTCCCGCGCGGCGGCCTGAGCCTCCTCGGACGCGCCTTTGGGAAGATCGCTGTCCACCAAGACGGAAAAGCGGCGTTCGGCGCCGTCGGCGGCCTGCTGCCAGGTGGCGAGCGCCTCTCGCGCTTCCTCATCCCCCAGAGCGGCCTGGAACAGATCGTGCCCCCAGCCGGGCAGCTTCCGTTCGATGGCATCCGCCCGGTCCTTGAAGACGCCGACCGGCCAGAGGTAGTACTGCTCCAGATACCACTTGAGGTCGCCCGCCTCAATGGGGCCGAGCGGCGCGGTGAAGAAGAACCGCCGGCTCACGACGTTCCGTTTGTCGGCCCGGGCCGGCTCATAGGCGAGCGTGGCCGTCGCCTTGGCCCGGCGTGTCCCCTCCGAGATCTCGATCACGGGATCGGTGAGCGTCAGGACAAGCTCCTCGACCGGCTTGGCGTCGGGTTGCTCGAAAGGCTGGAAATCCGCAGGCAGGCGCTCGCCCAACGCGGCGAGAAGGGTGGGCAGCGCCGCGCTCAGGCCGCCCGGACCGATCTCGATCTTCACGCCGATCGGCTCTTCGTCGAACCAGGTCCCCAGCGCTCCCGGGGTGATGCCGGAGAGAAGAAGAGGAATGACGCGATAGCCATCCCCCCGGATCTTCTCCACCTCCAGAGCCTTCCGGATCTCGCGGCGCACCCAGGGTGAATTGACGGTGTTCGGGCTCAGTACGACGAGGAACTGGCGAGCCTGCTCGATGGCCGTCTCGATCTCCGGAACGAGCTTGTTGCCGCCGATCAATTCACGGGAGTCCACCCAGACCGGGATCTGGAGAGCGTCGAGCGCCCGCCGCAGCTCGGCCACGAAGGGATCGTCGGCGGAAGCGTGCGAGATGAAGACGTGAGACATTGACGCCCTATTCTCTCACAGGCTCCGGATTACCTCCCTGAATGCCGATCCTGACGCCCTACCCCCGCAGCTCGTAGCTCGTAGCTCATCGCCGTGTGAGCCTCGCCTTCCACTCCGAGCCGCGGCACCACCTCAAGGGCTCGTGGTCATTCCATCCCCAGGGTTGAAACC
>DASWQX010000650.1:0-2782 GCA_036403495.1 Thermoanaerobaculia bacterium | reverse complement strand
GGTGTAGGGGATGTTGAGCCCCATCCCCCCCGTGCCGGTGGTGCCGATCTTGACGTAGACGCCGGTGCCGGCGTCGATCATGCCGCGATACATGATCTGGATGTGCCGGATCAGGCGGGGCATGTAGAGGGCGTCGAGGAGGCGCTCGGTGGCGGTCTCCTGGATGTCCCCGGCCTCGAGCTGCCTCAGGACCTCCTCGGCGGAACGGAAGATGTCCCCGTAGGCGATGCCGGTGGAGGTATTGACGCAGTCGACCACGATGTCGGGCCGCGAGTGGTGGAGGACGTCGTAGAGGACGAAGGTGTCGAGGGCCTCGTCGTCGAGGCGGCGGAGCTCGGCGCGGATGAGGTCGCGCTTGGAGCCCTCCTGGAGCAGGCCGAAGATGTTGCCGGCCGAGGTGGAGAGCTTGGTGGCGCCCGCCTCCGCCTTGAGCTCGTCGACAGCGCGCTGGGACTCCTCGATCCGCAGGCTGTGGATCTGGATCTCGCGCGGCCGGCGCGCCAGCAGCTCGCGGCAGACGGCGGTGCCAACCAGGCCGTAGCCTCCGAGGACAAGGATCTTCCGATTCTCGATGTTCAAACCACAACTCCCTCTATGGGCTCCCTCGATGGGGATGGATGCAGGACGTGGACGAAACGCTGACGCTTACGGCGGGGGATTGTAGCGCAGCGGTGTTCATCGGGGCGTCCGTGGCCTGCGACCTCACCCTCGATCCCTCTCCTGAAGGAGAGGGAGGGCCTTTCGGGGGCTCTGGAGTTTGTAGGGTGCGCTGTGCGCACCGTTCGACGTTCCCGGCGCGCACAGCGCGTCCTACGGGGCAGACCTTGGGCAGAGACGCCCCCCTTCTCCTTCAGGAGAAGGGTCGGGGATGAGGTCGCAGGCCACGGACGCTGCGGGGAGCCCCTGCCGCCGACGCCCTGCCACGCCTTCGTCACCCGAGGGTGAGAAATTCGCCATCTGGGTATAAACTCGGTCGGTTTTCTTGAGCGCCCGGGGCGTCTGTGGGCGCGTCTCCGCTTGATTTGGATGGCTATGTGATCCGGAGGACGACATGACTCCTCGCAGAGGAACGGCCGGGCTGCTGCCGCTGACGCTGGCTCTCACGCTGGCGGCGCTGGCGGGGATACCCTCCTCGGCCGCGAAGCCGGCGGGCGGCGATCTCGACGGGCGGATCGACCGGGAGGCGGAGCGGGTGGCGCCGCAGCTCATCGAGCTGCGCCACCGCATCCATCAGAACCCGGAGCTCTCCAACCGCGAGACCCAGACGGCCGAGCTGGTGGCGGCCCATCTCAAGGCTCTCGGGCTGGAGGTTCACACGGGGATCGCCAAGACCGGCGTCATCGCTCTGCTCAAGGGGGGGAAGCCGGGGCCGCTGATTGCGGTCCGCGCCGACATGGACGCGCTGCCGGTGGTCGAGGAGACCGACTTCCCGTTCAAGTCGACCAAGAAGGACACGTTCCTGGGCCAGGAGGTGGGGGTCGCCCACGCCTGCGGCCACGACATCCATACGACGGCCCTGCTCGGGGTGGCCTCGGTGCTCTCGGCGCTCAAGGCGGAGATCCCGGGGAGCATCCTGTTCATCTTCCAGCCGGCCGAGGAAGGGCCTCCCGCCGGCGAGAAGGGTGGAGCGAGCCTGATGCTGGAGGAGGGGCTGTTCAAGCAGTACCACCCCACGGCGGCGTTCGCGCTGCACTCGTTCCCGGAGCTGACCGTCGGCCAGGTCGGCTTCAATCCCGGGCCCACGATGGCGGCGGTCGACCAGTTCCGGATCAAGATCAAGGGGAAGCAGTCGCACGGTGCCTATCCGAACCTGTCGGTCGATCCGATCGTCACCGGGGCGGAGGCGGTGATGGCGCTGCAGACGATCCGCTCGCGCAACCTGTCGCCGCTGGAGCCGAGCGTGCTCACGGTCGGCATCTTCCGCGGCGGCGAGCGCTTCAACATCATCCCCGGCGAGGTCAACCTGGAGGGGACGGTGCGCACCTATAGCGCGGAGGTGCGGACGACGGTCGAGCGGCGCATGCGGGAGATCCTGGACGGCATTACCAAGGCCAACGGGGCGACGTTCGAGATGGAGTACCAGAAGAACGCGCCGGCGACGGTCAACAACCCGGCGCTCACCCAGAAGGTCCAGCCGCTGCTCGACAGGATCGTGGGCGCCGGCAACGTCAAGCTGGTGGAGCCCACGATGGGGGGCGAGGACTTCGCGTATTTCGCCGAAGAGATCCCCGGGTTCTACTACCGCCTGGGCGTCCTCAAGCCGGGCACGACGTCGGGCGGGCTGCACACGCCGACGTTCCGCGGCGACGACAGCGCGGTGCCGGTGGGCATCCGGGTCATGTCGCGGCTGCTGGTGGACTATCTGGAAACCCAAAAAGCGCTGGTTTCGCAAGGATCGGCTTCTCCAAGATCAAACTGAAACTCCTTCCGAGGTGCGGAATGAAAAATGAAGGTCCTGTCGTAAGCAGCTTTGGCGTCGATCAGCAGGGGATCACCGGGGCGGAGACGGTGTACTGGAACCTGCCGCCGGCGCGGCTGGTGGAGATGGCGGTGCGGCGCGGCGAGGCGGTGCTGGCGGCCGAGGGTCCGATCGTGGCGGAGACGGGTCAGCACACGGGCCGGTCGCCGAACGACAAGTTCGTGGTCAAGGACCCGGCGACCGACGGCGACATCTGGTGGGGGGAGGTCAACAAGCCGTTCGAGCGCGAGAAGTTCGACGCGCTGCTCGCCCGCGCCCAGGAGTACATGAAGGGGAAGGACCTCTTCGTGTTCGACGGCTATG
>DASWQX010000649.1:0-4470 GCA_036403495.1 Thermoanaerobaculia bacterium | reverse complement strand
CGCGGTGGTGGACGTTTCGGTGGGGGAGGATCCCACCGGGATCATCATCCTGGTCAATCCGGAGATCGTCCGCCGCGAGGGGATGGAGACCGACACCGAGGGGTGCCTGTCGCTCCCCGGCATCACCGACAAGGTCGACCGGCCGGTGGCGATCACCCTGCGCGCCCAGGGGCTCGACGGCACGCCGTTCGAGATCGATGCCGAGGAGTACCTGGCGCGCGCCATCCTCCACGAGGTCGACCACCTCGACGGCGTCCTGTTCACCGACCACCTGCGCGGCTTGCGCCGCGAGCGGTCGCGCCGGCAGCTCAAGAAGCTGGCCGAGGAGCAGGAGGTGACGGTGTGAGGGGCGGGCCGCCGCCCGGGATTGAAATCCCGGGCTACCGACGGTCGTCCCTGGCCGGGACTTCCGAAAACCATCTGCTTCACTCTGGAGTCCGGAGGACGGCCGTAGGTAGCCCGGGATTTCAATCCCGGGCGAAGGACTGTGTGATTACCATGAAATCGAGCCAACTCTTCACGGTCCTCCTCCTGACCCTACTCCTCGCCGCCTGCGGCGGCGGCGGGGGAGGCGGCAGCAGCACTCCGGTCGAGCCGCCGCCCCCGACCCTGGGCTTCACGTTCACGCCGCAGTCCGCGCCGGCGGTCAACAGCCTGTATCTCGCGAACGGCACCGGCACCACCGCTACCACGCTGGTCCTCGAGCTGCGAGCCAACCAGGTGACCGACCTCTACGGCGTCGCCTATGACTTCACCTACCCGGCCACCCAGCTCCAGTTCATCCGCGTCACCGCCGGCCCGCTGCTCGGCAACGGCGCCGTGCAGGCGGCGGCCTCCTCGCCCGGAACTCTGATCGTCGGCGGCACCCATCTCGGGGCCACCCCTGGCTCCACCGGCTCGGGCGTGGTGATGACGATCGAGTTCACCGCCCTCGCCTCGGGCTCGGGGAGCTTCGCCTTCGCGCGCAACTCCGCCCTGAGCTCCACCGGCACCGCCATCCCCGGCCTCACCTGGACCGCCGGATCGGTGACCGTCGTAAAGTAGAATCGCGCCGCCATGACCGAGCTCACTCTCTACAACACTCTCGGGCGCAAGCTCGAGCCCTTCGTTCCCCTCGTGCCGGGCGAGGCCACCGTCTACATCTGCGGCCCCACCGTCTACAACGAGGTCCACATCGGTAACCTCCGCACCTTCCTATTCGGGGACCTGCTGCGGCGGAGCCTCCGCCACCTCGGCTACAAGGTCACGCAGGTGATGAACCTGACCGACGTGGACGACAAGACCATCCAGGGGGCCCACAAGGCGGGCCTCTCGCTCGCCGACTACACCGGACCCTTCATCCAGACCTTCCTGCGCGACCTCGACACGCTGCACATGGAGCGGGTCGAGCACTTCCCCAAGGCGACCGACCACATCCCCGAGATGATCGCGATCATCGAGACGCTGATCTCCAAGGGCCACGCCTATGAGACGGAAGGCTCGGTCTTCTTCAAGATCGCCAGCGACCCGACCTACGGCACCCTCTCGGGTTTCGACCTCGAGCAGGCGCGCCAGGGGGAGCGGGTGGCGAGCGACGAGTACGGCAAGGAGGACGTGCGCGACTTCGGCCTCTGGAAGGCGGTCAAGCCGGGCGAGCCCTCCTGGGACTCGCCGTGGGGCCCGGGGCGTCCCGGCTGGCACATCGAGTGCTCGGCGATGAGCATGAAGTACCTCGGCGAGACCTTCGACCTCCACTGCGGCGGCGTCGACCTGATCTTCCCGCACCACGAGAACGAGATCGCCCAGAGCGAATCGGCCACCGGCAAACCGTTCGTCCGCACCTGGCTGCACGCCGAGCACCTGATCGTCGACGGCGCGAAGATGTCGAAGTCGCTCGGCAACCAGTACACCCTCCCCGACCTGTTGGGGCGCGGGTGCTCGCCGCGCGCCCTGCGCTATCTCTTTCTCTCCGTCCACTACCGGCAGAAGCTCAACTTCACCTTCGAGTCGCTGGACGGCGCCGCCGGCGCGCTCCGCCGGGTCGACGAGATGCGCTTCCGCCTCCAGCACGCCGAGGAGAAGGGCCCGGCCGACCCCCGCCTCGCCCAGGCCGCCGAGCGGCTGCGCGCCGACTTCGCGGCCGGCCTCGCCGACGACCTCAACTTCGCCGTCGCCCTCGCCGCTCTGTTCGCCTACGTCAAGGAGGCCAACGTGGCGATCGAGGAGAAGCGGATCGGCGAGGGCGACCGCCAGCGCATCCTCGACGCCCTCAAGGAGGTCGACGGGGTGCTCGGCGTGCTCGACCCCGCCGCCTGGCCCGAGGGGCAGGCCGGCGACGACGACACGACCGGCATCGAGCGGCTGATCCAGGAGCGCAACGACGCCCGCAAGAACCGCGATTTCGCCGCCTCCGACCGCCTCCGCGACGAGCTCGCCGCCCGCGGCGTCGTCCTGGAGGATACGCCGCAGGGAACGCGCTGGAAGCGGCGGTAAGGAGACCCTTGACCGGCGATTTCCACGAGCAGCCCCATGCCCGTGCGCGGGGGAAGGTGGGGGAGGACGACGCTGTCCGCTGGTTGGAGTCGCAGGGGTACCGGATCCTCGGCCGCAACGTCGTCAACCACGGCGGCGAGATCGACGTCGTGGCCGAGGAGGGGAGCACCCTCTGCTTCGTGGAGATCAAGGCGCGGGCGGGCGACCGCTACGGGCCGGCCATCGCGGCGGTCGGCTTCGCCAAGCAGCGCCGCCTCTCGCGCGCCGCCGCCCTCTACCTCTCCGTCCGCGGCTGGCACAACCGCTCCTGCCGCTTCGACGTCCTCGGCCTCGACCACGGCGAGGCGGGATGGCGGTTCACCCTGATCCGCGACGCCTTTCCCTACAGTCCCGGTCCGGTCCGGCGGCGCTGGTAGGGCGTGGATCGTCCGCCTGCTTGACAGCCCACGGCGCCCTGACTATCCTTTGCGAGCTTGTTGGGCGGGAATAGCTCAGTGGTAGAGCACAACCTTGCCAAGGTTGGGGTCGCGGGTTCAAATCCCGTTTCCCGCTCCAGATTTCGAATTCGAGAGATCGCGGACGTCTTTCCGCTTTCTGCTAAGATCCGGGGGCCGCGCCAGCGGCCCCATCCCGTCTCGGGCGACGTAGCCAAGTGGTAAGGCGAGGGTCTGCAAAACCCTTATTCACCGGTTCGAATCCGGTCGTCGCCTCCAAATCTTCCTCTTCGAGTCCCTACTCCCATGCCAGTTCATGCTCTGTGAAGAGCCTCCGGCAGGAGGAGCGGAGGATCTCCCGCACCCTAGTGGAGACCGGTATGTCCGCCAGTAGAGCTTGGCGAATCTGTCTGAGGCACCGGTCGCGCCGGGCATAGACCTGTTTCTGCGGTACCCCCAGCAGGGGAGCTATAGCGGCAATGGTGAGGCCGTCCTGGTAGTGGAGTTTGAAGAGCAGCCTGTCCTCGGTCGGGAAGCCCCGCAACAGGCCTAGGAGCTTCCCACGCAAGGGAGCGATCAGCCGGGCGTCTTCAAGCGTCAGGACCTTCTCCTCGAGAGGATCCTCGATGGCGATCCGCAGGAGCTTCTCCTCTCCTTCGGTCTTCCGCTCGATCCTCAGGGGGAGATCGAGGGCAATCTGCTCCAATCGTTCCCGGGAAAAGGTAGCGCCGGGCTGGCTGAGGACCCGGTCGATCGCTTCTCCCAAGGAGAGGTGGTCGCGGAGCCAGAGCCGCTCGAGGAGCACGGCCTCCCGGCCATGGCGGCTGGCGGTAGCGGACGGTCTCCATTTTCCCCAAAGATGGATACGGTAATCCCGCATGAGATTGATCAAGGAGATGGTTAGGTAGGTAGAGAAGGAGCTCCGGCCCTCCCAGCTTCCGAGAATGCGGTAGTCGTTCTCGACCAGCCTGAGTAGGGTCCAGGAGCGGAGCTCCTCGGCTTCGTGCTCGGGCAGGCCGCTGCGGCGACTCACCTGGTCGAGTTTCCTCTGGATAAGCCCGAAGTGCTCCTCGAGAAGCATCCTTCCGCGTGAGGTGGTCATTTCTAAGTGTCTCATCGCATCCCCTCCGGAAAGACCGCGGTTGACCACCGCGATCTGGATCCAGCCTCGTCTCCAGAGGCCTTTTTCGTCCTCAAGGAAAGCTCAGGAAAGACTCAGGAGCTGGAAGTGCACTAAAATGAAAGAGTCGCGTGAGCGCCATTCCCGAGCCCAGGTTTGGTATGAGCCAACTTCAGGAGCCAGAGGTCCTTACCCCAGAGCGGGGCAGGCTTCGTGTTGGAGAGTGGGAGGTCCACGGGTCCGAGGGCATCCTTTCCCAGGGAGACAGTTCGGTGCGGCTGGAGCCCCGGCTCATGGATGTCCTCGTCTACCTGGCGGCGAGCCCCGGACGGGTAGTCTCCAAGGACGAGCTCCTGCAGGCTGTATGGCACGGAGCCTTCGTGGAGGAGGGGGCACTCTCCCAGGCGATCCACAGTCTGCGGAAGGCCCTGGGGGACGACGCGC
>DASWQX010000648.1:0-6275 GCA_036403495.1 Thermoanaerobaculia bacterium | reverse complement strand
GCAGGGCGAGATCGAGGTCGGAGGCCAAGTGAAGATTGTGGCGAACGTCCTCTCCGATACCTTCCTGCTGGTGACCACCCCGTTCTCCCCCGACCTGCCGTTGCCCGGCAACTTCCAGGTCAGCGCGAGCGGCGGCGGTCTGGTGGTCGCCGCCGGCCGCTACTACGTGGGGGGGATGCTCTGCGAGTTGGAGGCGGACGTCCCGCTCACCGCCCAGCCCGACCTGCCGGGCTATACCCTGCCGGCGGAGGATGGCCGCTACCTCGCCTATCTGGAAGCCCTCGAGCTGCACGAGACGGCGGCGGACTGGCCGGACCTGCGCGAGCCGGCCCTCGGCGGCCCCGACACCGCCAGCCGCACGCGGGTAGCGGCGCAGGTCCGCCTGGCGCCGGTCGCCGCGGCCGCCACCTGCGGCGCCTTTGCCGACCTCGCGCTGCCGGGGAGCGCGCCGCCCTTCGAGCTCGCCGCCCAAACCACCTCGCCGCCGCTGGCCAACCGTCTCTACCGGGTGGAGATCCACACCGGCGGCCCCCTGGGGACCGCCACCTTCAAGTGGGCGCGCGACAACGCCACGGCGCTGGCGCCCATCGAGACCCTGGGCCCGGGGGAGGTGACGGTGGCAAGCCCCGCGGGGCTCGACGGCGAGAACGCCTTCGCCGCCGGCGACTGGGTGGAGGTGACCGACCTCCAGCGTACCCTGGCGGGCGAGCCGGGGGTGCTGGTGCGGTTGTCGCGGGTCCAGGGGCAGGTGCTGACCGTGGAGGCGTGGCCGGGAGGGATCGCCCCCACCGTGAGCGATGGCGCCGTGCTGCGCCGCTGGGATTCCGAGGGGGACGCGGTGGTGACGACCGCCGGCTTCCTCCCCCTGGAAGACGGGATCGAGGTCAGCTTCGCGGCCGACGCCGTGGCGCAGGCCCTCCCTGGCGACGCCTGGCTGATCCCCGCCCGCACCGCCATCGGCACCGCCGCCGGCGGCGTCCTCTGGCCCCCGCCCACCGGCTCGCCGGCCTCGCCGACCTTCCTGCCGCCCCAGGGCCGCCCGCGGCGCTATGCCCCCCTGGCGATCGTCGACCGCCAGGACGGCGTGTGGACGGTCAAGAGCGACTGCCGGGATCAATTCGGCCATCTTTCCGCGCTGGCGGGCCTGGGGATCGATCCGGCGAGCCTCGACACCAAGGTCAACAAGAGCGGCGACACCATGACCGGTCCCCTGCTCATCGACAGCGACCTTGCGGTCACCGGCACCGCGCGTTTGGCTCCGGACCTGACGACGGGCTCGTCGGCGACGCCGGCCCGGTTGGAGGTGCAGGAGGGGGACCTGCAAATCGCGGCCGGCAACGACGAACAGTCCGGAATCCTCTTCCCTCCCGCCGGCACCACGGCGAGCCAGGGGTTCGTCCGTTTCTACCAGCCGTCCAACAGTGGTCCGCGCCTCGTCTTCGGCACCACGGGCGGCGCCGCCGATGCCGTGGTGCTCCGCCAGGGGGGGCAAGACAGTCTCGTCGTTTCCAGCGGCCGGGTGGGTATCGGTGGATCTCCCTCGACCCTCGACGGTCTACAGCTCGACGTCCTGGGCGCCGCCAGGACCGAGAGCCTGCGCATCGAAGGAAAGGTGACGATCGCTGGCGGTATCCCGACGCCGGTTGTCCCGCAGCCGGGTGCCCTGCTGACCTCCGATGCCTCCGGCGTGGCCACCTGGGAACCGCTCTCCACGAGCCGCGGCTTTCCGCAATTCTTGCCGCGCATTCTGATTGGCACCGGGACCGGGCCGAAGCCTGAGACTCTCTACCCTTCCGGCTCTCAGACTCCACTTCCGGAGGGCGCCACGGCGGTGATCCTGGAGGCGCAGGCGGCGGCGAGCGGCGGCGACGGCAGGATCCTGATCTCCACCGAAACCGGCTCCAGCCGGCGCCTCCTGCTGCGCGCTCGTAGTAAAGGCGGCAATGACTCTGGTGCCTGGTCGTGCCAGGGGGTCTTCCCCCTGGCCGGCGGCAGCTTCCGCTATGTCGTGGTAGAGGACGACGCCGGCCTCAACGGCTCTTTCAACCATGGCTGGAGCCTGTACGCCATCGGATATTACCCATGAAACCAGGGAATGGACGTGACGAGATGGAGAGGCGATTGGCCGAGCTGGAGTCGGAGCTGGCGGCCGGCGAACGGCTGATGGCCGAGCTCGACGATCGGCGCCAGCGGCTGCGCGACTCCATGCTGCGGATCGGCGGCGCCATCCAGGTGCTGCGCGAGCTGCTGGGCCGGGGAGACGGCCCTGCCGAGACGCCGGCCGGCGGCGAGGGAGAGCCATGAAGGGGGACTTCTCCCGCCGCACCTTCGACCGCCAGCGGCACTTCCGCAGCGTCCGCATGCAGCGCGGCAGGGTGCAACTCGACGCCGACTGGAACGAGCAGGCCGAGGTCCTCCTCCACCGGTTGGAGACCCTCGCCGCCGACCTGATCGGCCCGTCCGGCACCCTGGTGGAGCCGATGAGCTATACCTTGATGAAGGGGGGCCAGCCGCCGACCTCCGGCACCGGCAGCGTGCGGACCAGCGGCAAAACGGTTTTCGGCTTCGGCACCCGATTCAATAGTGACGTCCAGAACGGCGACAAGATCACGGTCGGCGGGCAGACCCGGAAGGTGACCGGCGTCCCCCTCACCGACTCCTCTCTCCAGGTCGATCAGGCATTCTCTCCGGACCTGCCGTTCCGCAACTTCATGGTCAGCGCGAGCGGCGCCGGCGGCAGCCTGATGGTGGCCGCCGGCCGCTATTCCGTGGACGGCCTGCTCTGCGAGCTGGAGGCGGATACTCCCCTGAAGGACGTCCAGCCCGATCTGCCGGGCTATGCGCTGCCCACCGACGCCGGCTTCTACCTGGCCTACCTCGACGCCTGGGAAGAGCACGTCACGGCGCTCGACGATGCCGGCCTCGCCGACCCCGCTCTGGGAGGCGCCGACACCGCCACCCGCAGCCAGGTGGTGGCGCAGGTGAAGCTGGCGAATGTCGCGGACGCGAGTGGCGCGGACGACGCCACCCCCGACCTCTTCCCGCCGGGCTGGAACCCTGGGGGCGATCCAGTGCCGCCGCCAGTCACGCTCGCCGCCCGCAGCGCCGGCACGCCGCTCGACAACCAACTCTTCCGGGTCGAGATCCACCAGGGCGGTGGGCTGGGGCAAGCCACCTTCAAGTGGTCGCGGGACAACGGCGTCGCCGTGGCCGCCATCACTACCATCGCCGGCAACGACCTCACCCTGGCCTCACCGCCGAGCCCGGCGCCGGAGAAGCTCTTCGCCGCCGGCCAGTGGGTGGAGGTGACGAGCCGGGCCGCCGGGCTGCGCGGCGAGCCCGGAGTGCTGGTGCGGCTGCTGCGGGTGCAGGGCAGCGTTCTCACCGTCGAGAGTTGGCCTGGCCCTGGCGGCACGGCGCCGGCAGGCGTTGACAGGGTGCGGCGCTGGGGCTCGCCAGGAGGAGGGGTGCCGCCCGAAGGGGTGACGGTGGCGGTGCCGGCCGACAACGACGGCTATCTGGCGCTCGCCGATGGGATCGAGGTGCGTTTCGCGGGCACCGCGGATGCCGTGGTCGCCACCGGCGACTACTGGCTGATCCCCAGCCGCGCCGCCGCCGGGGTGCTCTGGCCCGTGGATCCTGATGGCGAGCCGGCGGCACGGCAGCCCGATGGGATACGGCACCACTACGCCCCTCTCTACCTGTTCAAGCTCACCGGCGGTAGCTGGGCTCCGGTGGATGGCGGCGACTGCCGGGGCCTTTTCGCGCCGGTGACCGAGCTCTCCGGCGACGCCAAAGTCAGCCGCAGCGGCGACACCATGACCGGGGCCTTGACGATCCAGAGCGACCTCTTCGTCACCGGCCAGGCTCGCGTCGGAGATTTCACCACGACACCCACACCGCCGGCGGGGGTCAAGCTCGCGGTCTCGGGAGGCGCCCTGCGAGTGCAGCAGCAGACTCTCGGAGACAGTGGGCTCTCCTTTCCCTCCCAAGGAGGGAGCACAGCCTCGCTGCGCTATCAGGGTACCGGTCTGTTCGTCGAGGTTACCGACCCCTCCAACGCCGCCCAGCCCGCATCGCTGCGCCTGTTCCAGAACCAGGCCGACCGCATGGTTTTCGCCGACGGCCGGGTGGGCATCGGGGTGGCGGAGCCGACCGTCAACCTCGACGTCGGCGGCCTGCTGCGCACCCAAAATCTGACGGTGACGCGTACGCTGGCCCTGGTGGACGGCAGCCAGCAGGCCGGCCTGGTCTTGACCGCCTCCAACTCGAACGGCAGCGCTAGTTGGCAGCCGGTGCCCCAGCCCGCGATCTTCCAGCCGGTTTTCTTCGACACCCCCATCGATATCGACAGCAGCAGTACGAGCTCGGATATCGACCAGAGCACCTTTTCCTTCGGATCCGCCCTCAAGCCGGGCACGTCCGCCGTCATCCTGGAGGCTTCGGGGGCGGCCGGGGGCCCTGATACCGGGGCCATCGACAACTGCATCCGGGTGCGCAAGGATAATGATGTCAACTCGCCCTGGCTGGTCGTGCTGCGAGGCCGCAGTGCCGGCTCCAGTGATGTCGCCGCCTGGGCCGGACAGGCAGTCTGTCCCGTCGCCAAGGCGGGCAACGACTTCCAGATCCAATATTCGGTGAAGGGCTTCGACGGAGATCCGGTAAGCCCCAACAGCGCCGCCACCGGCGCGGCCTTCGACGGCGGTTGGAGCCTGAGAGTCGTGGGCTACTTCTTGGGAGAATGAGGACCCGACGATGAGCGGCGATGTTTCCCGCGATACCTTCGACCGGAGCAAGCACTACCGCGCCGTCTACCTCCAGCAGGGACGGCTGCAGCTCGACGCCGACTGGAACGAGCAGGTCGACATCCAGCTCTACCGGTTGCGCACCCCTGCCGCCGACCTGCTCGGCCCCACTGGCGCGCTTCAGGACGGCTTCAAGATCGATGTCGTGAGCGGCAAGCTCACCGTGCGGGCCGGCCACCTCTTCGCCAGCGGCCTGCTCGGCGAGATCGCGGACACCGACCTCGGATCCCAGCCTGACGGCCGCTATCTCGTCTACCTGGACCTCTGGGGGGAGCAGGACGTCACCGCCGCGCAGGATCCGGACCTGCTTGAGCCTGCCCTCGGCGGCCTGGATACGACCACCCGCACGCGCGCCGTCTGCCAGGTCAAGCTCCAGGGCCCAACCGCGGGCGCGGCCTGCGGCAGCTTCTCCCCACCGGCCGCCGACCCGCCGGGCGTCGTCCACCACTACGTCCCGCTGGCGGTCGTGGAGCACGGCAGCAGCGGCTGGGCTCTGGTCATCGCCTGCCCGCCGCAGATCCTCCCGGTCACTGAGACCCTCGATCCCAACAAGGTGGACCGAGGGGGAGACAGCATGACCGGACCGCTGACCATCCAGAGTAATCTCTTCGTCACCGGCCACACCCAGGTCGGCGGCGACCCGGCCTTGTCGGCCTCTGCCGGCGGCAGCGCCACCCCGCGCCTCCAGGTCATCGAAGGTGCCCTCCAGCCCGACGCCCAGGCGGGCATCCTCTTCGCCAGCGGCGTCGACGTGGCGTCACTCACCTTCCCCCCTGCCGGCGATGGCGGCAAGCTGGTGCTCGCGGCCACCGGCACCACCCTGACCCTGCGTCAAGGGGGAGCGGACCGCCTGATCGTCGACACCCAGGGCAATGTGGGGATCGGGACGAGCACTCCCCTGGCGCTTCTCGACGCAGGCGGCCAGACGCGGGCCACGGGATTGTCGGTCCAAGGGCAGCTCACTCTCACCCAGGGGGCGGCGGCTGGCTCCGTGCTCACCTCCGACGCCGCGGGCGGGGCCACTTGGCAACCCCTGCCCACCCAGGCGGGGGACAGCCCGGTCTTCTTTACCACTCCGATCCCCGTGGACATGGGGACGTCCACGTCCGACTGGAAGACCTTCACCTTCTCGACGAAAGACCACGTGCCGGCAACCGCCTCGGCCGTCATCCTGGAAGCCGAGGCCCGCGAGAACGATAAGGAGTTCTGGATCTACATCCGTCGCAACAGCGGCTCTCCCGCTCTGCTGCTGCTGCGTGCCCGCGCCCTCGGCACCGCCGACGACTTCGCCTGGGGCAACCAGGGCATCTTCCCCCTTGACAACGGCAGCTTCGACTATGAGGTCACCGGCGAGGTGACCTCGTTCTCGCCGTTCGCCTGGGCGATCCGGGCGGTGGGGTACTTTCTATGAGATCCGGCCGAGGGAGGATGATGGCCACGATCACGGCGGCACCTGGGTACGACTTGCCT
>DASWQX010000647.1:0-1957 GCA_036403495.1 Thermoanaerobaculia bacterium | reverse complement strand
AACTCGCGGTGCCTGAGGCCGCGCAGCTCCGCCCGGATCAGCCGGCTGATCGCCATCCAGGAGATGCCGCCGAGCAGCGCCACCACCGCCACCGGACCCGGCCGGAAGAAGGCGGCGAGCGCGACCATCAGGAACAGCTTGGGGAAGGCGAGCAGGGCGTCCACTCCCCGCATGATCAGGGCGTCGCTCCAGGCGGGGCCGAGCGCGGCGGCGGACCCCAGGGCCACGCCGGCGATAAGAGCCAGCAGCACCGAGATCATCCCCACGGCGAGCGACACGCGGGCGCCGAACAGCACGCGGGAGAGGAGATCGCGGCCGAACCGGTCGCTGCCGAGCCGGTAGATCCGGCGGTCGGCGACCCCGTCGTGCGTGAGGTTCTGCACCTGCGAGGCCTGCAGCGCCTCGACAACGCCGAGGCGCGAGATCTCGATTCCGGAGGGGGTGCGCCGCACCCGCTCGGCGAGCCGCCAGGAGCCGTCCGCCAAGTGGACCGCCGCCAGTGCCGTGCCGGGGGGGCGGAAGCCGGCGGCCGGCGGATCGAGCTGCTCGTCCGGATCGTAAGGAGCGAGCAGGGGCGCGCCGAGGGCGACGGCGATCAGCAGGGCGATCAGGCCGGCCCCCCAGAGCAGCGCCGGCGAGCGGCGCCAGCGAAGTCCGCTAGACATCGCGCACCCGCGGATCGACCAGCGCGTGGAGGACGTCGGCCACCAGGTTGCCGGCGATCACCAGGGTGGCGGAGAGCGCGGTGGCGCCGAGGATCAGCGGGTAGTCGCGGGTGGTGATCGCCTGGAAGGTGAGCTGGCCGAGCCCGGGCCAGGAGAAGACGACCTCGACGATCAGCACCCCGGAGAGGAGCAGCGGCAGGGAGATCGCGAGCACCTGGATCAGCGGCACCACGGCGTTGCGCAGGCCGTGGACCCAGATCACCCGCCGCTCGGAGAGCCCCTTGGCGCGGGCGGCGCGGATGTAGTCCTGCCCCATCACCTCGATCAGGCTGGAGCGCAGGTAGCGGGCGTTGCCGCCGGCCATGGCGACGCCGGTCACCAGCGCCGGCAGGACGAGGTGGCGGGCGAGGTCGAGCAGCCGGCCGGCGGGGCTCAGCAGGTCGGCGTCCACCGAGCGCATGTGGCTCGCCGGCAGCACCGGCCAGACGTAGGAGAAGAGGAGGACCGCCATCAGCCCCAGCCAGAAGACCGGCTGCGAGAAGAGCAGGAGGGTGACGATCCGGATCGCGTGGTCGAGGGCCGACCCCCGCCGCAGGGCGGAGGCGATGCCGAGCAGCAACGTCAGGGCGTATTCGACCGCCATGGCGGCCAGGCCCAGGATCGCCGTCGCCGGCAGCACCTCGGCGAGCACGGTGGACACCGGCCGCTGCTGCGCGATCGAGATTCCCCAGTCCCACCGCGCCACCGCGGCGAGCCAGGCGAGATACTGTGCGGGGAGCGGCCGGTCGAGGCCGTAGATCTGGTGCAGCCGCTGCTGCTGGGCGAGGGTGAGGTGCTGACCCTCGAAGAGGCGGACCGGATCGCCAGGGATCAGGTGGACGAAAAAGAAGAGGAAGGTGAGGACCAGCAGCAGGAGCAGCAGCGAGGCGGCGAGGCGCCGCAGGAGGAAGGCGGTCAAGGGGCCTCGACCCACCACTCCTTGAGGTTGAAGAACGAGAAGGTCGCCGTGGGATGCACGTTCTTCACCCGCTTGTTGACTGCGGACAGCCGCTGCGACTCCCAGAGGAAGGTGACCGGCTGCTCGCGGTGGACGATCTCCTGGATCTGGTTCAGGTAGGGGCGTTCGGCGAGGACGTCCGGCTGCGACGCCGCGACGTCGACCAGCCGGTCCACCTGCGGGTTGCTGTAGCGCGGATAGTTGCTTCCCTCCTTGATCGCGGCGCTGTCGAAGTTGCTCCGCAGGTCGAGGCTGGTGTCGATCGTGTAGCCCATCATCGTCGCCTCGAACTTGC
>DASWQX010000646.1:0-6687 GCA_036403495.1 Thermoanaerobaculia bacterium | reverse complement strand
GCGCCACGACCTCGGTCAGAAATTCATCCACCTGTGCGGCCGATCGACCGGTGAAGGCGACCGGATCGAGCCAGGGCTCGACCTCCTGGCGCGTGAGGCGGAAGTCCGCGTCGCTCACGATGAGGTCGATGAGGGGATTCTCTCCCCCCTTAGCTTCTAGGGTGCTCTGAGCCTCGAAACTGTAGCCGCGGATGCGCTCGTGGAGGAGCTGGCGGTCGCCTCCGCGCAGCGCGGCCTCCATCAGCAGCGTCTCGGTAGCCATGAACGGCAGCTCGCGGGCGACCCGAGCGGCGATCGTCGCCTCGCGCACCACGAGTCCCGCCGAGATGTGGGCGGCGAGGCCGAGCACGGCGTCGGCGTCGAGGAAGGAATCGGGGATCACCAGCCGGCGGTTGGCCGAGTCGTCGAGGCTCCGCTCCAACCACTGGGTGGCGGCGTTGAGCGGGCCGTTGAGGCTGTCGGTGATCAGCCGCCGGGCCAGGCCGCACATCCGCTCAGCGCGGATAGGGTTGCGCTTGTAGGCCATGGCGGAGGAGCCCACCTGCTCGGCGTCGAACGGCTCGGAGAGCTCGCCTACCCCCTGGAGGAGGCGGAGGTCGGTGCCGAATTTGTGGCAGGTTTCGCCCAGGCCGGCGAGGGTCTGGAGCACCTGGCTGTCCTGCTTGCGCGGATAGGTCTGGCCGGTCACCGCGAAGCTCTCGGCGAACCCGAGCTTGCGGGCGACGAGGCGGTCGAGCTCGCGCACCTTGGCGCCGTCGCCCTGGAAGAGCGTCAGGAAGCTCGCCTGGGTGCCGGTGGTCCCCTTGACGCCACGGCAGCGCAGGGTGGCGAGGCGGTGGCGGACCTCGGCGAGGTCCATGAGGAAATCCTGCATCCAGAGGGTGGCGCGCTTGCCCACGGTGGTGAGCTGCGCCGGCTGGAAATGGGTGTAGGCGAGGGTGGGGATCGCCCGCGTCCGCCGCGCGAAGGCGGCCAGCTCGGCGACCGTGGCGGCGAGGCGGCCAGCCAGCAGCTCCAGCGCCTCGCGGGTCAGCAGGACGTCCGTATTGTCGGTGATGAAGGCGCTGGTGGCGCCGAGGTGGAGGATGCCGCCCGCCCCCTCGTGGACGCTGTCGGCCTGCTCGGCGTAGTGGCGGAGGTGGGCGACCACGTCGTGCCGGGTGCGGCGCTCAAGCTCGGCCACCCGCTCGAGGTCGGTGTCGCCGGCGGTCCGTCGCAGCGCCTCGATCTGCGCTTCGGTGATCGGCAGCCCCAGCTCCCGCTCGCTCTCCGCCAGCGTGATCCAGAGGCGGCGCCAGGCGCGGAAGCGGTGGCTGGAGGAGAAGATCCGCGCCATTTCGGGAGAGGCATAGCGCTCGTAGAGGGGGTTCTGGGGGGTCTCGGTCAGCATGCCGGGCGGATTGTATCGCACGGCCTCTGCTACAATCCGCCGCCGCGCCCCAACCTGGACGCGCCTTCTTCACCTTCGGGAAACCCAAGCATGTCGATACAAGTCGATTCAGAAATCGGACGCCTGCGGCGCGTCCTGGTGCACCGGCCCGGGAGAGAGATCGACTGGATGGTCCCGGCCATGATGGAGAGCCTGCTCTTCGACGACATCCTCGACGGCGACGAGGCGCGCGAGGAGCACGACCTCTTCACCCGGATGCTGCGGCAGGCCGGAGTGGAGGTGTTCGACTCCCAGGACCTGCTGGCCGACGTGCTGGCGAATCCCGAGCCTCGCCGGCAACTGTTGACCGAGCTCGAGGCCGAGTACGGCGTCCCCTTCAGCCTGGTGCGCCGGTTGGACGAGCTGCCGCCGCGGGAGCTGGCGGCGGCGCTGATCGAGGGGATCCGTTCGCCGGCCGAGGCCTCGGACGCCGGCCGCCGGCAGTTCTTCGAGCTCAACCCGGTGCCCAACTATTTCTTCCAGCGCGATCCGCAGGTGGTGATGGGCAACCGGGTGGTCACCTCGTCGATGGCGACCGATGCCCGCGAGCGCGAGCCGCTGCTCGGCCGCACGCTCTTCCAGCATCATCCGGAGCTCGCCGGCTCCGCCGGGCTGTTCGATATCGACGTGCCGCCGTCGGGCGCGCCGCAGCACAACCCGCACTTCCCCTATCCGAACCTGGAGGGGGGCGACGTGCTGGTGATCAGCCCGGAGATCATCCTCGTCGGCCTCTCCGAACGGACCAACCGGCGGGGGATCGAGACGCTGGCGGAGTACCTGCGCCGCGAGGAGACCTCGTTCCGCCACCTGATCATGGTCGAGCTGCCGCGCCGGCGCTCCTATATGCATCTCGATACGGTGTTCACCCAGATCGACCGCAACCTCTGCCTGGCCTATCTGCCGGTGATCCAGCCCGGCGGCCCGGAAGCGGCCCACGTCTATTCGGTCGACCTCTACGCCAAGGATCTGACCTTCACTCTCCGCTCCTCGCTGCTCAACGTGCTGAAGGATCTCGGGGTGGACCTCGAGGTCGTGGCCTGCGGCGGCGCCCGCGAGGCGATCGATCAGCAGCGCGAGCAGTGGACCGACGGCGCCAACGCCTTCGCCATAGCCCCCGGGCTGATCCTCCTCTACCGGCGGAACCACCGCACGATGGAGGAGCTGGCGCGGCGCGGCTGGCGGATCCTGGCCGGCGAGGAGGTCGCGGCCGGCAAGCACGACCTGCTGGGCGGCGGACCGGCGGCGATCTCGCTCTGGTCCAACGAGCTCTCCCGCGCCCGCGGCGGCCCGCGCTGCATGACGATGCCGCTCGAGAGGGATCCGCTTTGAAAACCTTTCTTTCCGCTTGAGGAGCTACCGATATGTCCCGTCACCTGATCTCGATCCACGACCTGACCGCCGCCGAGGTGGCCGGTCTCTTCCGCCTCTCCGTCGACGTCAAGGCGAATCCGTCGAAGTATGAAAACCATATGCATCGCAAGACGCTGGCGATGATCTTCGAGAAGTCCTCGACGCGCACCCGTGTCAGCTTCGAGGTGGGAATGGCGCAGATGGGGGGGCACGCCCTGTTCCTCTCCAGCCGCGACATCCAGCTCGGCCGCGGCGAGCCGATCTCGGACACCGCCAAGGTGCTCTCGCGCTATGTGAATGGAATCATGGCCCGCACCTTCGCGCACCAGACCGTGACCGATCTCGCCAAGTTCGGAACCGTGCCGGTGATCAATGGGCTGACCGACGAGCTCCACCCCTGCCAGGCGCTGGTCGACTACTTCACATTGATCGAAGTCTTCGGCAGCCTCGAAGCCCTGCGTGGCCGCAGGATCGCCTATATCGGCGACGGCAACAACATGGTCCATTCGTTGATGTTCGGCGCCTCGAAGGTCGGCATGGACATTGCGGTCGCCTCGCCCAAGGGGTATGAGGTCAACCCGCAGTACGCCGAGCTCGCCCGGCAGGACGCCGCGGCCGCCGGCACGCAGGTGATCCTGACCAACGATCCCGCGGAGGCCGTGAAGGGCGCCTCGGCCGTCTACACGGACGTCTGGGCGTCGATGGGGCAGGAGGCCGAGCAGCAGGAGCGGATCAAGGCGTTCAAGGGGTTCACCGTGGATAGCGCGCTGATGTCCCACGCGCAGAAGGACGCCGTCTTCCTCCACTGCCTCCCCGCCCATCGTGGCGAGGAGGTCTCGGCCGAGGTCTGCGACGGCCCGCAGAGCCGCATCTACGACGAGGCGGAGAACCGCCTGCACGTGCAGAAGGCGATCATGCTCTGGCTGATGGCGGGAGTGGGGATTTAGGGAGTGCGGGAACACGGACGCACGGACGGGCACGGACGAACACGGACCTCCACGGACGAGAAGAGGACCGTCCGTGTGTGTTCGTCCGTGAACGTCTGTGTTCGTCCGTGTTCCTACGCCAGCCCGGCCATCGCGCGCCATGCCTTTCCCCGATGGCTGACCGCCCCCTTTTCGGCACCGGTCAGCTCGGCGAAGGTGAGCGCGAAGCCTTCGGGCTGGCCCGTCGGCTGAAACACTGGATCCCAGCCGAAGCCGTGCGTCCCGCGGCCCGGGAGGACGAGCGTCCCCTCGGTCCGCCCTTCGGCCACGATCTCGCGGTCGCCGTCCTTGTAGAGCAGGAAGCAGCGCGCGGCGGCCCGGGCGTCTCCCAGGGATAGCGCCGTGCGCGCCAGCCCCTCGGCGCCCACCGCCGCCAGCATCCACTTGACCAGCGGGCCGGGAAAGCCGTTCAGGGCGGCGAGGTCGAGCCCCGCCTCCTCGACCACCAGCGGCCGGCCGACGCGCCGCCACGCCTCGTCCGCCTTGGCCCGCAGCACCTCCAGGTAGTCCAGCGACTGGATCTCGGGGAGATCAACCTCGACCGCTTCGAGCTCTGCGCCGAGGGCGAGGCGGGCCTCGGCGATCTTGCCGGGGTTGCCGGTGACGAGGACGAAGGGCTTCACCGACCGGCCGCCAGCCGTTTCAGCTCTTCGACCAGCTCGTCCACCTGCCGGCGGAGGTGCTCTTCGTCTCCGGAGTTGTCGATCACCCGGTGGGCTGCTTCCCGGCGCTGCTCGCCGTCCCCTTGAGCGAGGAGGCGGGCCTCGGCGGCTTCGCGGTCCATGCCACGCGCGACCGCCCGCTCGAAGCGGGTCTCGCAGGGGGCCTCGACGGTGACGATGAGGTCGAATCCCGGGGCATAGCCGGCCTCGACCAGCAGTGTCGCCTCGAGCACGACCACCCCCTGGGCGGCGGCCGTCATCTCCACGAAGCGCTTCCTCACCAGCGGATGGATCGCGGCCTCCAGGGAGGCGCGGGCCGCCGGATCGCTGAAGACGTGGGCGGCCACCTTGGCGTGGTCCACGGCGCCGCGCTCGTCGAGCATGCCGGGGCCGAAGAGCGCGCGCACGGCGGCGGCTCCCTCGCCCCCCGGCTGATAGAGCTCGGCGACGAGACGGTCGGCGTCGATCACCTCGAAGCCGGCGTCGCGCAGCCATTGCGAGACCGTCGACTTGCCGCCGGCAAGACCGCCGGTGAGGCCGACGCGGAGAGCCGGAGCGTTCATGGCTGTGCCGGCAGCCCCTGCCGGAGGCGGGAAGCCTTCAAGGTGCCGGCGATCACCATGGCGACGGTCAGCGGTCCGACGCCGCCCGGCACGGGAGTAATGTGGGAGGCCTTGGGAGCGACGCGGGTGAAGTCGACGTCGCCCACCAGGATGTACCCCTTGGATTCGAACTGCCGGCGGCGGTCGGCGTCGCCGGGATAGAGGCGCTCGACCTCCGCGGCGTCGTCCACCCGGTTCATGCCGACGTCCACCACCACCGCCCCTTCGCGGATGTGATCGGGGCCGATCATGCCGGAGCGTCCGATGGCGGCCACCAGGATGTCGGCCTCGCGGGTGACCGCGGGGAGGTCGGCGGTGCGCGAGTGGCAGACCGTGACCGTGCAATTCTCCCGCAACAGCAGGCCGGCCATCGGCTTGCCGACGATGGCGCTGCGTCCGACGATCACCGCCCGCTTGCCTGAAAGGGGAATGCCGGCGCGCTTCAGCAGGGCGACGATGCCGGTGGGGGTCGCCGGGGTGAGCCCGGGCTCGTCGAGCCAGAGGCGGCCGACGTTGACGGGGTGGAAGCCGTCGACGTCCTTGTCGGGGGAGATGCGGTCGAGGACGCGCTTCTCGGTGATCTGCGCGGGGAGCGGGAGCTGCACCAGGATGCCGTCCACGGCGTCCTCGGCGTTGAGCTCGTCGAGCAGGCGCAGCAGCTCGGCCTCGGTGGTCTCGGCCGGGAGCCGCAGGGTGCGGCTCAGCATGCCGACCTCGCCGCAGCCGCGTACCTTGCTGCCGACGTAGGCCTGCGAGGCGGGGTTGTCGCCCACCAGCACGGCGACCAGTTGCGGCGGCCGGGCGCCGGCGGCGGCCATTTCACGGGCGCTCGCCGCCACTTCGGCGCGGATCTCGGCGGCGACCGCCTTGCCGTCGAGAATACGGCCCTCCAGGATCTGGGTCATGCGGGAACTCTCCCTTGGTAGATGCAGACGGTTCCGCCGGAGAGGTCCTCCCATCCGAGGTCGGCGAAACCGGCCGCGGCCATGCGGTCCAGGAACTCCTGCCGCTGGGGGAAGCCCACCACCGAGCTCGTCAGGTAGCTGTAGGCCGACCCGCGCGGCGAGAGCAGGCGGCCGATCCCCGGGAGCAGCCGGAGGAAATAGAAGAGGTACAGCGCCTTGAGCGGCTGCCGGCGCGGGATCGTGGCGTCGAGGACGACGAGCTTTCCCCCCGGCCGCAGCACCCGGCCGAGCTGGGTCAGGGCGGCGTCGAGGTCGGCGACATTGCGCAGCCCGAAGGAGACGGTCGCGCCCGCGAAATGACGATCGGGGAAGGGGAGCGCCAGGGCGTCGGCGGCGAGCGCGGCGGGGCGCGGCGGATCGGTCTTCGCGAACTTGTGGCGGGCGATGGCCAGCATCGGCACGCAGAAATCGGCCGCGGTCACCCGCGCGCCCCGGCGGCGGAGGGCGGTCGCCTGGTCGCCGGTGCCGCAGCAGAGATCGAGCACCGCGGCGCCCGGCGGCAGCCCCAGGACCGCCGTCGCCCGGCGGCGCCAGACCACGTCGAGGCTGGCGGAGAGCAGGTGGTTCAGCAGGTCGTAGCGCGGCGCCACCCCGGCGAACATGTCGCGGATGGTCTTCCCCGACTTGTCGAGGGGCGCGGCGGTCGTGGTCGTGTCGGACATCAGGGGGTGAGTGTACCGCGCCTCCCCCTTG
>DASWQX010000645.1:0-5828 GCA_036403495.1 Thermoanaerobaculia bacterium | reverse complement strand
GCCATGTTGACGACTTCCCATGGATCGAATGGGTCCACGGTGAACGCAAGAAGGGGTTGACCCTGGGGCCGGCCTGCGGAGCTCCAGTGCTTTTCCTGGAGTCGGCGGGCCATGGAGGTTTGCGCGGCGTCCTTGTCTCCTGTACGGGCTGTGGAAGGTCGCGAACGTTGGTCGGTGCCGGTGGCCCAAAAGGCCTAGTTGACTTGCAGTGCACGGGCAAGCGACCGTGGCTCGGCGATAGCCTGGAAATCTGTGGCAAGCGCCGGCCCCCTCGAATGGTACAGAGAGGAGCTACCAGCCTGTATTTTCCCCGGTCTATAAGCTCAATCCTGATCCCGCCCTACTCGGCGCGCCTTTATGGTCTTCTTGAAAACCAGAGGGTGCGAAGGGCTCTCGATCTGGACGGCGCGGAGACCGATATCCACCCAGAAGTGATCAAGGCCGTGGCGAGAGAGCACCGGATCGACCCTGAAGATCTCGCGGCGGTGATCGCACGGAGTCGGCGCTCGGCAGACCAGGCTGAGACGAGCCCCTCCGAAGCCGACTACCGCTACGACGAGTATCAGGCCCTGCTTTCCCGGACTCCAGATGTCGATGGGAATCTGGTCGTGACCCAGCAGTCACTCGATCAGTACGATCCCCTCATAGCCTCGTACTTCGACCGGCTGGTACTCGTGGAGAAGCTTGCTGAGACCCAGGCGTTAATCGGCTTCTCACGCATCAATCCACCTTCCCGCCCCCCTGACGAAGTGCAGTGGTCACACTTGAGCCGGCGGCGTCTGCGGTGGCTGCCAGCCTACCGGGTCTTCGGAGAGGGGATCTTCCTGACCCTTCGTCGAGGGGCTCTCAGTTGCTGGCGGCAGCACGAAGAAGTGATGGAGGCGGCAGAACGCATCCAACGCCACTCCGCCAAGCGGTCACACACTCCTAGCAAGCAAGTGACGCCGGAGCTCCTCCTGCTCCACACTCTGGCGCACCTTTTGATCCGGCGATTGAGCTTCGAGTGCGGCTATGGAACCTCTTCGCTGCGAGAAAGATTGTATTGCCGCGTCCCACCCGGTGCTTATGATGAGGCAGGGCCGGCAGCCGGCCTCGGCCGCGACGGCTGGATGTGCGGCCTGCTGGTGTACACAGCAGCCGGCGACTCCGAAGGAACCCTGGGCGGACTCGTACACCAGGGCAAGCCCGGCCGTTTCGAGGCCATCTTGAAGAACGCATTGAGCGAAGCCTTGTGGTGCGCCTCCGATCCGCTGTGCCGCGAGAGCGACGGCCAAGGCTCCGACTCGCTGAATCTGGCCGCTTGCCACACCTGCACGCTGCTGCCCGAGACGAGTTGTGAGGAAGGTAACCGCTTCCTGGATCGGCTACTCGTCGTTGGAAGTACCGGCAAGGGCCGCTCAGGCTACTTCGGCAAGCTTGTTGAGGCTCTCTTGGCCTAGTCGACCGGCCCGCAGACAACGGGGCATAGAGGCTGACACCACGTCCTCACAACGGTAAAGATCAACGCTGACAGCGGGGTGCAGCTCGAGGCCCTCCAGGCCCTCGCCGAAGAGCGCGAATGCTGCCACAAGGCCGAGCTTCTCCCGCGGTTAATTAATTGGGGGGTATTGGTGGGGATTGCGGGCAAGGAGTGTCGCCAAGTCAGTCTGAATTTCGGCCGTACGAAATTTTCTTGCTGGGGCGAACGACGTGAGCCGACCTGCCTCCCGATCCGAGCAAACGCGAGGTGGAGGGCCACCGAATAGGTACCAGGGATTTCTCCAATCCTTCAACCCCTGACAACTGTCCTACGGCGTAAAGGTGTCCTGACCTGGGCAACCGGGGTGTGAGCAAGGCGCAAAACCAGCGCCGTAGACTGTCTTCGAGCACACCCTGCGGCGGGTCGAGTCCGCGGCTCACTCGCCCGCGAAGGCTTCTTCCGCCGTTGGCTCTGTCGCCGCCCGGGTGAGGAGGCGGCGCAAAGCGACAGCATCGTCGATTGCCGCGAGGGCGGAGCGGGCCGCGTCGTCGATCGTCAGGCCGCGAGCCTGGAGGATGATGAGGATCGGGTCTCGCAAGGCTTGCAGTTGTCCTTCCCGGCGGCCTTCTTCACGGACCTCGTCGAGATCCCGATAGCCTTGGCGCTGGAGGAGATTGCGGAGGGTGACGGCGTGCGCGGCCTGGCCGTCGTAGAGCGCGTCCACGGGCACGGGGTTCTGCAGGATCCCCGGCGCGGTGAGCTCCTCGCCCGAATGCACGAAGCGCGGCTCCTGTCCGCTCTCGTGGACCTCGACCCGGCGCGGTCCAGACAGGCGGACGACCCAGACCTTCTGTGTGCCGGCGGCAAGAAGCTCGGCGATCTTTCCCGCGAGCTCTTTCTCATCCTGTCCTGTGTCGGCGTATTCCACCGCCGGGGACGAGGTGCCAGGCGATTCCTCGGGGGCGATTTCTCGGCGTGCAAACCGCCGGGGCTCTGCTCGGCGTGGGACGATCTTGGGCTCCCCCCGGCGGCCGGATAGGACGCGACGGAGCTGGACGCCGGTTCTGCACCACGGGGACACTTCAGGAACCCAGACTGTAGGCCCGCTTGGCCCGTGGGTGTCCTGCGCGGCGGAAGCACTCTTCGAGTCTGCCGAGCAGTCCGGGCCCACTGGGACGAGGTGCCAGGCGATTCCTCGGGGCGGTACGCCGGTGCGAGATCCCGTCCAGATCACCTTCGTCATCGGCGAGCTCCTACCCCAGGTCGGCTTTGCGGACAACGGCACCTTCACGGCGGCCTGGACGAACGCTCCGCCCTTGGATTTTCTCGAGGACGTCTACGTGCAACGATTCTCGGCGTCTCCCGGCGAGGAATTCTGCCTGTTTCGCCGGGGCGAGCTGGTGTGCGACACCAGGCGGACGGGAGGCGATCCGGAGATCCGATATCCTTTTGGCGGCTAGGCGGGGGAGACGGCCCTCCTGGGAGATGTAGACGGCGATGGCCGGGCCGATCTCTGCCTTTTCCGCGCGGGCGTCTTCCTCTGTGACACCGGGCACGACTTCGGCTCCTTCGAGACGCGCATCCGTTTCGGTCAGGCAGGTGACATCCCAGTATTGGGGGATGTGGATGGAGACGGCAAGGCCGATCCATGCGTCTACAGGGAGGGCAGGTTCCTCTGCGACACCGCGCACGACGGCGGCGCCGCGGAGGTTGAGATCGCCTTCGGCCAAGCGGGCGACCTGCCCCTGCTGGGCGACTTCGACGGCGACGGCCGCGCCGACCCTTGTGTCTATCGGTCTGGAAAGCTTATCTGCAATATCGCCCACCAGAATGGAGACACCCCCGCCGTGCTCATCTTCGGAAACGGCGACGGGTCCCTCTGCTCGGCAATCTGGACGGTCTATAGGCGAATCTCTGGCGGCTAACCCGGCATAGGCGCCACCCGTTCTTGTGGGCACCTGGGCGCCCGGGGGTGCGGCCGGTTCATTCGCCCTTCTACGGGTAGTGTTCACGCGATATAATCCCTCAGATGCGAATCTATCTCGACAATTGCTGCCTTCAGAGACCACTCGATGACCAGACTCAGCCTAGGATCAAAGTCGAGACTGAGGCGGTCTTGGCAATTTTGGCCTCTGTACAGGCCGGAGATGTCCGGCTCCTGAGCTCCGAGGTGCTCGAGTTGGAGATCAGTCGCATCCCTGATGAGCAACGTAGGAGCGAAGCTATTGCGGTTCTGGCCCTCGCGCGGGAGCGGTTGACGATCTCGGATGAGTCGCAGGCGCACGCGGAGGCGCTCGAAGCTCGAGGCATTGGTGCCCTCGATGCCCTGCACCTGGCAGTTGCATCGAGCGCCAATGCTGACTACTTCGCAACCTGTGATGATAGACTTCTCAAGAAGGCTCAGCAGCTTCAAGGCTTGGCCTGCAAGATTGTATCGGCATTAGGTCTGGTGTCAGAGGTCACAAAATGAGCGCACAGATTCAGCCCATCGCGCAGGTAACCCAGCGCGCCACAGATGTCCTCATCAAGGAACTCGGCGTCGTGGATACGATACGCTTCCTCAACCAGTTCCGAGCTGGTAGCGGCAACTACACCGCAGAGCGCGTGGAGCTCTTTCAGGGCTTGTCTGTCAAGGACATCGCTGAGCAAATCAAGGCTCAGCGAAAATCTGGCACCTGATTCAGTAACCCAGACTGTAGGCCCGCCTGGCCCGTGGGTGTCCTGCGCGGCGGAAGCACTCTTCGAGTCTGCCGAGCAGTCCTGGCCCGAGAAATTTTCGCACGAGGTCGCGCATCGCTTCGACGTCCAGGTCCTTGACCTTCGCGATGAGGCGGATGGTATCCCGTTCGTCTTTATCGGTGCCGGCCGCCAGTTTCATCGCGACGAGGTGCTCGGGCGGGGCCACGGGAATCCCTTCGAACTGATCGTCCTGGGCTTCGGCAGCGCGAATGGCGTCGAGGTAGAGGGGCTGCAGGTTGCCCCACTCCTCACTCGATCGATCGATGAAATCAGTCCGTACTCCCTGTTTCGAGATCCGTGCATTGACGCCGCCGATCGTGAGCTGCGAGACCTCTGCGTCAGTTTGGTGAAGGACTTCGAGGATCGAGGGGATGCTGACCTGGGGGACGGCAAAGGCGACTTCCTTGGTGTACTCGTGATCCGCCTCGTCGTCGAGCCAGTACCACATCGCCACTCGTCCAATCAGCGCGCGGCGGGACTTGGATCGGTCGAGAATCTCCAAGCCAAACTGGGCCGAGGGCACCGGGTCGAATGTCGGAAGCGGACGGGGCTTTGCTGTGCGGCGGGCTGCCAAGGGTCGATCCTCCATGGTCGCCACCGGGATGGTGTCATGCTCGGGGGAGCGTCGTCAAAAGGGAAGCTGACTTCGTGGTGGAACTGCACCCCGAGGTCTGGATTCAGCCTCTCTGATCCCGGCCTGCCTCAACCTCTCCGATCCTCAAGGAAGAGGGATGTGCAAACCGTCGTGGGGAAGGTCCCTCCCCAGAAGGGGAATCGCGCTTTCGGGCGGGAAGAATCTCCGGAACCGGGAGGAACGTTCCAGACGGCCAGGGGAACGTCCCGGACTGTTGGCCGAACGTCTAAGACTGCTGGCGGAACGTCTCAGATGGCTAGGGGAACGTCTCAGATGGCTAGAGGAACGTCCCGGACCGCTAGGGGAATGTCTCAGATGGCCGGGGGAATGTTCCAGACGGCGGGGAAAATGTTCCAGACGGCGGGGGGAATGTCCCAGATGGCTGGACGAATGTTCCAGACTGCGGGGAAAATGTTCCAACCGCTTGGTGGAACGTTCCAACTGCTTGGTGGAACGTTCCAGAAGCTTGTTGAGACGTTCTCCCCGTTGGGGAAGACGTTCTCCCCGCTGGGGGGGACATTCTCCCCGCGGGGGGAGACATTTTCCCCGTTGGGGGGGACATTCCCCTTCGGGGTTGAGACATTCCCCTCCGAAGCCGGGCCTCTTTCCCTGCGGTTCAGACCGGAGGCGATGCCGGCGCGGTCGTATGGATAGCTACCTTCTCGGCTCGTACCGCATCGCCACCGCCCCCGAGCCGAACTCCAGCCGGCTCACGCAGCACCCGTCCAATGTGACGTTGATCGAATACCGCAGCGGTCGCATTACGTAAGAGTACCTTTCAGCGAAGCCGCGATTCAATCGTCGAGGGCCGACAGGTCGAGATTCCGCAGGCGCGCGGGGTCGGCGAGGATGTCGATCGCCGCGATCCTTCCTTGCCGGACCGTGAAGCCGATGACGGAGAACACCCGTTCCGCATGGCGGATCACGATCCCCGGGTCGCCGTTCACCCGCGCGGGCTGGGCGATCCATCCCTCCGCCGAGAACCGGAGTCCCAGG
>DASWQX010000644.1:0-8545 GCA_036403495.1 Thermoanaerobaculia bacterium | reverse complement strand
GACTTCAGGGTGCTCAAGGCCGCGGAGACGCTCGCGGACCGCCAGGGCTTCGGCGAGCAGCGGTCGGGCCTCGGCGAAAAGCCCGAGCGAGGTGTGGATGCCGCCGAGGGTGTCCAGCAGCCGCGCCCGCAGGAGCGGCTGGCCGCGCAACTCGCGGTTGAGATGGACGGTTCCCCGCGCCAGGAGCTCGCGGGCGGTGGGTGGCTTCCCCTTGGCCTGCCGCGGATCCGAAGCCTTGAACAGGTCTTCCAGGAAGCGCGCCGCGGCGTCGGCCCGCGCCGCCTCCTGCCGCGCCCGGCGCGCCTGAAGGGCTGTGGCCGCGAGGCCTGCGGTGAGCGCCAGGATCACCAGCGCCGCCGAGACCACGAGCCGCCGGTACCGGCCCGCCAGCCGGCCGAGCCGGTGGAGCGGCACGCTCACCTCGATCTCGGTGCCGGCGCCGGGAGCCGACGCGATGCTGCAGCGCCGCCCAGCAGCCGCGCCCGCTCTTCGACACTCGTCTCTAAGGATAGGGTAAAACAACGAGCTTACGCGCAGCATTAAGGCGACAGCTTCTCCGGGCAGAGGGGCTCCAGGCGGAGTCGAGCTGCGAATCGAAACCCGAACCAACATTGCGAGGAGGAGGAGAGGAACTCGGTGATCGAGCTGATCGACACCTCGATCATCAACGTCGCTCTCCCCCAGATGATAGGGAACCTGGGCGCGACGCTCGATCAGATCGCCTGGGTGGTCACTGGGTACGTGGTGGCCAACGTCATCGTGATCCCGATGACCGGCTGACACGGTTAGGTCTGCTGTGCCTCGTTCGCCCGCGGCGCTCGGGGCCTCAGTTCGGCTCGTCGATGACCGCGTCGACCGAGGCGGCGACCGCGGCCCGCTCCAGCCAGCGCTCCAATCGCTCTGGATCCTTCTGGGCCAGGATGCGCTCGCGGACGTTGTCCGGCACCTCCAGACCGCGGACCCGAAGCACGGTCAGCAGGTTGCGCGCCGCCTCCTCGGTTCGTCCTTCGGTGCGTCCTTCGGTGCGTCCCTCGGTTCGCCCTTCGGTGCGTCCTTCGGTACGCCCCTGTGCGACGTACTTCTTCGCGAAGTCGCTCTGATATTCGTATCCTTTCATCATCGTCTCCATGGCGCGACGAGCCGCTTCATTCAAGGAATTGTACACGAGGTCGTAGTACAGCCTGGCCCTGTCGTCGTCGAGCTCCCGGATCGCGGGCAGCAGGGCGGCGGCGATCGTCGCTCCCTGCTCTGTCTGGCCGTGCGCCATCGCGGAGAGCACCCCGAGCTCGGGCCGGCGGGCCGCTTCCCCGAGGTCCGTCACCACCGGAACGGCGGAGCGGTACAGCACGGGCGGATGCAGGACGAACCCGGGAACGCCGATCTCGATCGGCTCCGCGCACCATCGGGCGACCGCCGGTTCGAGCGCGACGACCAGGAGATCCGCCGGGCAGGCGTGGACGGCACGAGAGCCGACCACATAGGCGGGCCAACTGAATCGCTTTCTGGGATCGACCGCTAGCTGGACCTCGACGACGACCACCCGGACAGGGATTTCACGGTCGAGAAGGACGACGACGATGTCGGCCCGGTACTCGGTGGGCTGGATCTCGGTCAAGTCGGTCGGTGCGAGGCGTGATTCGGTATAGGCCGGCAGCGAAACGCCCAGCACCTCGGCGAGGATCTCCGCGGCGAGCGAAGGGCGAGTCTTGAAGAGATCCACCAGAATCTCATGGGCCATCGACGGCATGGTTGGCAATGCCTCCAGGTTCCGAAATCCGCGACAAGGTATCATCTCTCCGATTCAGAATGACATTGGCGCAGGGCCTGTGAAAAGGTCCCCTGGTTTATGAAATCTCGTAAATTTCCGAGATATCGTAACGATCCGGTTTCGTAAATTCCCCCAAGTCCCTGATTCTTCGACGCCGCGTCCTGGCACCGTTCGTGAACTATGTCTGGGCGGAGTTGAACGATGCTGCGAATCGAAACCCGAACCGACACTACCTCGGACGTCACCTATGCCCTCGCGGGGCGGGCGACGCTGGAGCGCCTGCCGGAGCTGATCGAGCTCCTGGCCGCCGAGCGCGCCCGCGGACGCCGGGTGACGCTCGACCTCGAGGGGCTGATCCTCGCCGACCGGGAGTTCGTCAAATTCCTGGCCTGCGGGGAGGGCTCCAAGGTCGAGCTCGTCCATTGCCCCGCTTACGTCCTCTCGTGGATCCGGTGCGAGGGGGAGGAGAGGAAACCTTCATGAAGACACGCCATCTCGCGGCGGCGTTGCTGCTGGCGCTGGCCGTTCCAGCCTCCGGCCAGGAGACGGCGGCGGCCGGCGCGCCGCCGGCGATCCGGCTTTCGCTGGCGGACGCCGTCAGCCGGGCTCTCGACGCCGGCACCGCCGTCCGCATCGCCACCACGAGTACCCGCGAGGCCGAGGCCCGCGCGCAGGACGCCCGTTCGTACCTGTTGCCGCAGCTCAGCGCCGGCGGGCAGCTCGCCAACGAGACCATCAACCTGGCCACCTTCGGCTTCACCGTTCCCGGCCAGCCGAACGTGACCGCGCCGTTCAACATCGTCGACGTCCACCTCTCGGCGGCCATGAACATCATCGATTTCGTGGCCCGGCGGCGGTATGAGGCGGCACGGGCGGGAGTCAAGGTCACCCAGGAGGATCAGCGCCGGCTGGAGAACGAGGTGGCCGCTGCGGTGGCCTCGCTCTACATCTCCGTCGGCCGCAGCTCGGCGCGCATCGACGAGATCCGCGCCAACGTCGACCTCTTCCAGAAGCTGAGCCAGCTCGCCCTTGACCAGAAGAACGCGGGCGTCGGCACCCGGCTGGACACCACCCGGGCGGAGGTCCAGCTCGCCCGCCAGCGGCAGGCGCTGCTGGTGGCGATGAACCAGCGCGACCTCGCCCAACTCGCCCTGCTGCGGGCGATCGGCGCCGACCTCGGTGGCCGCGTGGAGCTGGCCGACGACTGGACGCGGGCCGGCGCCGCGGTGCCCCCGCTGCAAGCGGCGATCGAAGTGGCGCGCCGGCAGCGGCCCGAGCTCTCGCTGCTGAACCAGCGGCTGCGCCTCGCCAAGCTCAATATCGAGGCCGCCGCCGCCGAGGGGCTGCCGACCGTCGCCGCGCAGGCGCAGGGTTTCGAGAGCGGCAACCGGGTGCGCGACGTCGAGTGGAGCCGCACGGTGGCGGCGGTGGTCAACGTGCCGATCTTCAACGGCCGCCGGACCCAGGCCCACGTCGCCGCCGCGCAGGCGCAGCGCGATCAGCTCCTGATCCAGCAGAACGACACCGAGCGGCAGGTCGAGCAGGAGGTGCGCCAGGCCCTTCTCGCCTACGAGAACGCCCGCAGCCGGGTCGAGCTGGCGGACCAGAGCCTGAAGCTGGCGCAGGACGAGCTCGACCTCGCGAGCGACCGCTTCAAGGCCGGCGTCGCCTCCTCGATCGAGGTCGACAACGCGCAGACGTCGCTCGCCACGGCCCGCGACAGCCGGATCGACGCGCAGGCCGACGAGGCCCAGTCGCGCTTCGACCTGTCGCGCGCCACCGGCGCCATCCGCGACCTGATCCCGGGGGGCCAGGCCGCGCCGGCCGATCCTTCAAATTCAAATACCAATCCAAAGATCAATCCCAATGCCAGCCCGAACGGCCGGCCGTGAGAGGGAGGGAACCGAGATGAGCAGTCCCTTGAGAGTCGAAAAATCCGAGCCGGTGGCGGCGCCACCGGCGAGCGCGCCCGAGAAGAAGAAGGGAGGGGCCCGGAAGGTCGTGGTCCTCGCCGTCCTCGCCATTCTGCTGATCGTCGGGTCGATCTGGGGCTTCCGGATGTTCGTGTTCTACGGCCATCACGCGGTCACCGACGACGCGCAACTCGACGGCAACATCAACCCGATCCTGCCGCGCGTCTCGGGCTACGTGACCGCCGTCCTGGTCAACGACAACCAGGAGGTCAGGCCCGGCGACGTGCTGGTCAGGATCGATCCCAGCGACCTCCAGGCCAAGGTGGACCAGGAGCAGGCCGCGGTGCTCAACGCCCAGGCCGCCGTGGCGGTCGCCCAGGCGGCCGTGGCCAGCGCCCGCGCCACCGCCTCGGGCTCGCAGGCGAAGGTCGCCAGCAACCAGGCCGACGTGGTCGCGGCGCGCACCCGCGCCGAGCAGGCCGCCTCCGACCTCGCCCGCTACAAGACGCTGGTGAGCAAGGAGGAGATCTCCCAGCAGCAGTACGACGCCGCCCGCGCCGCCGCCGAATCGGCGCGCGCCAACGCGGACGCCGCCCGCGCCACCACCGAGTCGGCCAAGGCCACGGTGATGTCCTCGGGGGCCCAGATCGAGGCCGCCACGCGGCAGGTCGCCGCCGCCCAGGCCTCGGTGGCCCAGCACCAGGCGACGCTGGAAGCGGCGCGCCTGCAGCTCTCCTACGTGATCCTCAAGGCGCCGGTCGCCGGCATCGTGTCCAAGAAGAACGTCGAGGTCGGGCAGTTCGTCCAGGCCGGCCAGCCGCTGCTCGCCATCGTGCAGGGGACCGACGCCTGGGTGAGCGCCAACTTCAAGGAGACTCAGCTCGCCAAGATGCACCCGGGCCAGAGCGCGGAGATCGAGGTCGACGCCTATCCCGGCAAGGTGTTCCACGGCCGCGTCGAATCGCTGGCCGCCGCCACCGGCGCCCGCTTCTCCCTGCTGCCGCCCGACAACGCGACCGGCAACTTCACCAAGGTCGTCCAGCGTATCCCGGTGAAGATCGTGCTCACCGATCCGGCGGATCCCCGCCACCCGCTGCGGGTGGGAATGAACGTCAGCGTCACCGTGAACCTCGGCTGAGGCGGGGAGGATCAAGCTCATGCCCCAGCAGGGCGCCAGTAAGTGGCTCATCACGATCACGGTCATCCTGGCCTCGGTGATCGAGCTGATCGACACCTCGATCGTCAACGTCGCCCTCCCCCAGATGATGGGAAACCTGGGGGCGACGCTCGACCAGATCGCCTGGGTGGTGACCGGATACGTGGTGGCCAACGTGATCGTCATCCCGATGACCGGCTGGTTCGCGGCGAAGTTCGGCCGCCGCAACTACTTCGTCGGCTCGCTCATCCTGTTCACCATCGCCTCGTTCTTCTGCGGCCACGCCACCAACCTCTGGGAGCTGGTGATCTTCCGCTTCATCCAGGGCGCCGGCGGCGGCGCCATGCTGTCGACCTCGCAGGCGATCCTGGTCGAGACCTTCCCGCCCGAGGAGCTCGGCCTCGCCAACGGCCTGTTCGGGCTCGGCGTGGTGGTCGGTCCCACCGTCGGCCCCACCCTCGGCGGCTGGATCACCGACAGCTACTCCTGGCGCTGGATCTTCTACGTCAACCTGCCGATCGGTGTCATCGCCGTGCTGATGGCGATGGCTTTCCTCCCCGATCCCAAGGAGACGCGCAAGATCACCGGCGTCGACTGGTGGGGAATCGCGCTGCTGATCCTCGGCATCGGCTCGCTCCAGATCGTCCTCGAACGGGGAGAATCGGAGGACTGGTTCTCGACCCAGTACATTACGGTGCTGACCGTGACGGCGGTCCTGGCGCTCGCCGCGTTCATCTGGCGCGAGCTGACGACGGCGAACCCGGTCGTCGACCTGCACGTGCTCAAAGACCGCTCCCTGGCCGTGGGCACGGCCTTCACGTTCATTCTGGGCTTCGGCCTCTACTCCTCGGTGTTCATCTTCCCGGTGTTCGCCCAGAACCTGCTGGGCTTCACGGCCATGCAGACCGGCCTGATCCTGCTGCCGGGCTCTCTCGCCACGGCGGTGATGATGCCCGTGGTGGGCAAGGCGCTGCAGAGAGGGGTGATGCCGCAGCTCATGAGCGCCCTGGGCTTCGTCGGCTTCTTCCTCTTCACCTTCATGCTTAGCCACTCGACGCTCGATTCGGGGCGCGGCGACTTCTTCTGGCCGCTGGTCTGGCGCGGCGTGGGCCTCGGGCTGCTGTTCGTGCCGCTGACCACAATGGCGCTCTCGGGTCTCAAGGGGAAGGACATCGCCCAGGGCGCGGGGCTGACCAATATGATGCGGCAGCTCGGCGGCTCGTTCGGCATCGCTCTGGTCACGACCTTCATCCAGCTCCGCTCCTGGACCCACCGCACGGCGCTCCTCTCGCACCTGTCCCCCTACGATCCGGCCGTCCGCGAGCGGATCTCGGCGATCACCGGCGGACTGATGTCGAAAGGGTCGGACCTCTACCAGGCCCAGCAGCAGGCCTACGGCGCGCTCGAGGGAGCGGTGCTCAAGCAGACCTACCTGCTGACCTACATGGACGCCTTCCACGTCGTCGGCATCTTCTTCATCCTCTGCATCCCGCTGCTGCTCCTCTTCAAACGGCGGGCCGGGAGGTCGGCGGCGCCGGTGTCGATGCACTGAGCCAGAGGAAACCAACGGCTGCGGGGCAGAAAGACCAAGCAAGGACGTAAAGGACTGCAAGGACAACAAGGACAAGAACTACCGGAATTGTATTCTCATGTCTTTACTGTCCTTGCCGTCCTTGTTGTCATTTACGTCCTTGCTTCCGGGGCTCTGCGGCTCTGGCTCTGGTATCCTGATCGCATGTTGAACGCGACGGCTGTGGAGCCGATTCCTCTCTTGACGGATGCCAACGGGGTGATCCGCGTCGCCGATAGCCGGGTGACGCTGGACACGGTAGTCGACACCTTCATGACCGGCGCTTCCCCGGAAGAAATCGCCCAAGACTTTCCCGCACTTCACCTGGACGATATCTACGCGGTCCTTACCTACTACCTGCGCCATCGCAACGAGGTCAACTCCTACCTCCGCGAGCGGCGAGCCCGGGCGGAAGCGATCCGCGGCGAGATCGAAGCGCGTTCCCCTCAGACCGGCCTGCGCGACCGGCTTCTCGCCCGGCTCCGCTTCTTGCCGCTGTGATCGGGATCACAACCCGCGCAACTGCACCAAAAACTCCGTGGCATAGCTCCCCCGCCCGTCCCGCACCCACATCTCGTCCGGCTCCGGGAGCATCTCCACGACGTGCAGGGCGCTCTCCTCAGGCAGGGCGCGGCGCACGAGGTCCACGAAGAGCGGCGAGTCCAGATCCGCGTAGAACGGCTTGGGATCGGCCGCCGTGTGAACGAAGACGTGGCGGGGGATGCCGTGCTGCCGCCGCCAGCGGGCGATCTGGACGAAGAAAAGGGCGTCTTCCGGCGGCTTACCCGGCGCCAGGGTCCAGCGGCGGCGGAAGAGGACCAGCGGGCCGCTGGTGAAGCGGGGCCAGCGGTCGATGCCGGGGACGTCGAAGCCGGGGAACCAGGAGAGCGGCTGGAGCCCCTGGCGGCCGATCTCGACCAGGAAGGAGACGAAGCCTTCCGGGCTCACGCCACTGCTGATCAACGGCACGACTTCGGTCTCGCGGGACGGCCAGCGCAGCACGAACCTCCCCTCCCCCGCGTCCCAGCGGACAGTCAGGTCGGCCAGCGGGATCACCTCGGCGCCCGGGCTCGCGCGCTCTCCCGGCAGCTCGATCTCGTGGCGGAATAGGCTCGGCCGCAGGCCGGCGTTCGCGCTCCGGCCGAGGTGGTTGTAGGTGACCTCGGCGAGCAGCGCTCCCGGCCGCGCCAGCGGCTGCCAGCTCCGCAGCACTTCCCGGGCTACGGAGTTGTCCGCGCCCGGTCCGCCGTGGAGATGGGCAAAGCGGGCGAGGGCGATCCCGGCGCCGAAGAGGCCGTTCAGTACCAGCCGGTACTTTCCGGCCGCGATCTCCCCGGGAGTCCCGGCGGCGATCTGGAAGAGGGCTCCCGCCGACCACGCGGGCTCCGGCGGCAGGCCGTCGAGGAGCGTCTCCCAGTCCTCGTCGCTGATCGCGACCTCCTCCACTCCTCCGCAAGCCCGCGCCGCGAACCACTCCCGCGTCCGCTCGAAGGCCGCGCCGGCGTCCGCGGCTCCGGCCGGCGCCGGGGGGAAGGCGTCGGGGCGCTCCTGGTCTCCCGGCTCGAAGAGGCCGTGGTAGAGGTCCAGAAGGGGCACGTCCGCGTCCGGCGGATGGCGCGAAAGGAAGCGCGCCGCCCAGGCCGCTCGGAAAGCCCTTTCGGGATAGAGGGCGGCGAACAGGCGCGCGCAGCGGCGGAGGGGGATCTCCAGATCAGCACGCACCCGCTCCGGCAGGACGATCTCCACTCCCGACGCCGCGTCGACGCGGAACAGGTCGTCCGCCTTCATGGGATGAGCGCGCGGCAGAGGTGCCAGGCGCTCCTCCAGGCGGTCCATGGCTTCGACCCGCGCCGCGGGCTTGAGACCGGGGAGAGCTTCGACCTCGCGCTCGACGGCTTCGATCTCCGGCAGCCAGGGAGCGTCGCAGCCGGCCCGCCGCATCGCCTCCGCCACGAAGGCCAGCGGGCGGCGCGCATTGTAGGGAGGCTCGATCTCGGCGATCAGGACTCCCTTGTCGACGAGCTGCTCGAAGAACGGAGTGAGCTCGTCGACGCCGATCCCGTAGCGGCCGGCGACCGCCGCCAGGAGATCGGGGACGCTGAGCCCCTTCCTGGCTTCCTCGAAAAACAGATCGAGGA
>DASWQX010000643.1:0-2412 GCA_036403495.1 Thermoanaerobaculia bacterium | reverse complement strand
ATGGGGAGCCGGCGCAAGGTGGCCCGGGTCCGCGAGGAGCTCGCGGCGCGGGGTTTTGATCTTTCGGAGGTCCGGCTGCGCGCCCCCATCGGCCTGCCGATCGGCGGCGACAGCCCGGGGGAGATCGCCATTTCGATTCTGGCGGAGGTCATCGGTACACGGTATGAGCAGCATGAGAAGAACACGGATGTCCCCACGGCTTCCTGATCCGGCCGCCGGCCGGATCGGTCCTCGCATCGTGACGGCCCTGGTCCTCGGGGTGGTCCTCCTCGCGCTGTGCGCGGCGGGGGTCCGGGCCGCCGGTCCGGACTGGCGCTACCTGCCGATCTGGGGGGGCGACGTGCGCACGGTGGCCTTCCAGCCCGACAACCCTGACGTGGTCTTCGCCGGCACCACGGGCGGCCAGGTCTACATCTCCCGCAACGCCGGCCGGACCTGGGGCAACGCCGGCTCCCATCTCCCCTTCGCGGGCTGGGTGGTGAGCAGCCTCAAGTTCGATCCCAACCGCCCGTCCCGCCTCTGGGTGGCGCTACGCGGCATCTGGGGGGGCGGCTCCGTGGCCTCCTCCGACGACTACGGCAAAACCTGGAACGCGCGCGCCGGCGGCCTGCCGAGCGCGGAGCCGATCTACACCCTGGCGCTCACCCCGGGCCACGAGGGGCGGCTCTACGCCGGCACCCTCTCGGGGGTCTTCGGCACCGAGGACGGCGGCGACTCCTGGCACCGGCTCACCGCCGACGTGCCGGCGATGGAGAAGGTCACCAGCCTGCTGGTCGACCCCGACCACACCGACAGCGTGATCGCCGGCACTTGGCGGCAGGCCTACAAGAGCGACGACGCCGGCAAGACCTGGGCCGGGGTCTTCAACGGCATGGTCCTCGACTCCGAGGTCTTCAGCCTCGTCCCGGTCCCCGGCAAGCCGGGAGAGATCTGGGCGAGCACCTGCGGCTGGGTCTACCGCACCCAGGATTCCGGCGGCAAGTGGGAGCGCACCAAGGAGGGATTCGACGAGCGCCGCACCACCAGCTTCGCGGCCCTCCCCAACGGCCGTCTGCTCGCCGGCACCGTCGCCGGCCTGCACATCTCGGACGACGGCGGCAAGACCTTCCACCGCGTCGGCGACCCGGGGATCTCCGTGCAGTCGATCGCCTACCATCCCGATCACCCCGAGCGGGTGGTCTTCGGCACCGAGGGGTCCGGCGTCTGGATCTCCGACGACGGCGGCAGCACGCTGCGGCCGGCGACCGCCGGGATCGTCAACGTCCGCGTCTCCACCTTCGCCCGCGCCGGCAACGAGCTGATGGTGGCCGTGATCCACGCCGGCCCCTTCTCCGGCGTCTACTCGTCGCGCGACGGCGGCAAGACCTTCCCCGACTTTTCGCCCCTCCCCACCGTGTTCGATATCGCCGTCCACCAGGGGAGGATCTTCGCGGCCACCGAGAAGGGGCTGTTCGAGCGCCGCGGCATCGGCTGGCACTGGGTGCGCGACCTCGGCGAGGGGACGGTTGACCAGTTCATCTCCGACGGTCCGCGGCTGCTGGCCCGCACGCCGGGCGGCCTCTACGAGCTGAAGGGGAAGCTGTTCACCCCGCGCCCCTACAAGCACGGCACGCCCAGCTCGGCCGCCTACTTCGACAACGCGCTCTGGGTGACTGACGCCCACGGGCTCTACCGGCTCACGGCGGACGCCAACCACACGATCCAGACCCCGTTCGAAGGGGGACGCCTCCTGCGCCTGCAGGACGAGCTCCTCCTCTGGGGCTCCGGCGGCACCTACGCGTTGAGCGGTCAGACCGGCGGTCAGGGCGGCCAGGACCCCGCCTGGAAACAGCTCGCCGGCGACGCCGCCCGCCTGCTCCCCACGGGCGACGAGCGCCGTCCGGCCCTGATGGTGAGCGGCGACACCGTCCGCCTCCTCGACCTCCAGACGCGCAAGTTCCAGGCCGTGGACGTGCCCGTGCCCGCCCGCGACATCTCAGCCGCCCAGATCCTCGGCGACCGTCTCCTGATCGGCACCTCCGGCTATGGCGTGCTGGTGCGCGAGCTGGCGCCGGAAGCGCCGACGCAGTAGCGTTCGTTCAGAGGAGATCGAGATGACGAGCCGCGCGAGTGGACCCTTTGACGTCAAGGTGACGCCCCAGGCGCCGGACGCGGACGCCGGCGAGGCGCCGATCGGCCGGATGATCCTCGACAAGCAGTTCCACGGCGACCTCGAGGCGGTGTCCAAGGGGCAGATGCTGGCGGCCGGCACGGAGGTTCAGGGCTCAGCCGGCTACGTCGCCATGGAGCGGGTCACCGGCACCCTCCACGGCCGAAGCGGCACCTTCGTGCTCCAGCACACCGGCATCATGAACCGCGGCACCCCCAGCCTGACGATCACCGTGGTGCCCGACTCCGGCACCGGCGAGCTGG
>DASWQX010000642.1:0-8983 GCA_036403495.1 Thermoanaerobaculia bacterium | reverse complement strand
CTGCTCCCACTGTTCCACCAGCCGGGCGAGCCCCTCCCAGGCGGGGACGGCGCCGCGGGCGACGGGATCGAGGCGGAACGGTACGACCTGGGTCACCTTGCGGCCCGCCAGCCCGGACGGCAGATGGTCCGGCGGCTCGTGGTCGAGGTCTTCGGGGGTCAGTCCGAACCGCTGCGGCTCCTGGTAGATGCGGCTCCCCCGGTCGAGGTAGAACTCGCTCAAGTGGGGTGGGCGGTAGCCGAACAGCAGCGGGATGATGCCGAGCATCTCCTCCACCTCCCGGCGGGGCACCCCGGGGTAATGGGTGAGCAGGTTGTATTGGGCATGGACTCCGCGCTCCTCGCAGAGGCGTACGCTGTAGATGTTCTCGATCGCCCGGGTGCCCTTCTCCATGCGCTTCAGGATGCCGGTGTGGAACGCCTCGACGCCGAGCTGTACCTTCCAGACGCCGGCGGCCGCGAGCAGGGTCGCCACCTCCTCGTCCAGGTTGCAGCGCAGCTCGCACCAGACCGTGAGGTCCCGCGAGCCGTCGCCGAGCGCGGCCAGGAGCTCCCGCCGGTGCGACTGCGGCAGGTAGGCGTCGACGAAGGCGAGGTCGAGGAGCTGCGACCGCCGCACCAGCTCGTCCACCTCGCCGAGGAGGCGCCCGAGGCTCTTCTCCCGGTAGTCGGGAGAGCCGCGGAACAGACCGCAGAAGGTGCATCCGCGCAGCTCCTCGGGGCCGCAGCGATGCTCCCAGGCGCAGCCGCGGGAGGCCTCCACCGGCAGCATCATGGCATCGGCCGGGTAGGCGAGGCGCTCCGCCGCCGCAAAGTACTCGGAGTAGTCGGGGAGGGGAGTGGGATCGAGGTCGGCCAGCACCGCCGTCGGTGTGCGCCGGATCTCCCCCTCGGCGCGATACCAGAGGTTGGGGATCGTGGCCAGGACCCGCGGGGAGAGCGGCTCGCCGAGGCGGGCGATCCGCAGCAGGGTTTCCTCCCCCTCGCCGTCGACGACCGCGTCGATCGCCGGCTCGGCCGCCAGCAGGTTCCTGCCGACCTCGCCCACCAGGCCGGCGCCGCCGAAGAGCAGGTGCATCCCCGGCGCCCGCCGGCGGAGGAGCCGGGCGGCGTAGATCGAGGAGCAGAGCTGCAGCGCGCCGACGGAGAGGCCGGCCAGCCTGAAGCGCTGAAGATCGACGCGCTCCAGGCAGGCCAGGGTCGCGTCCCGCACCTCCTCGACGCCGGAGGTGGCGGCCCACTCGGCGAGGTCCGCCTGCCCCTGGCGCCGCAGCTTCTCGACCACCGGGTCCAGCAGGCGGTCCCGTTCGTCCGGCGCCAGCAGGCACCCATAGAGGATCTCCGCGAGGTCCCAGGCGCGCTCGGCCAGGAGCTGGTAGCGGTCGATGCCGATGGCGCAGGCGACCTCCAGGTGCAGGTGGAGGGTCGTCACCTCCTCACCGGCCGCGGAGAGGTAGGACTTGAGCGTCCCCAGCGAGGTGGAGGGCCAGCCGGAGAGGCGCCACGGCAGGGAGAGCAGCAGGATTCCGCCGGCCGCCGGCCGCCGGCCGCTCATGACCGCGCGCTCAGCGCCGCGCCTGCCACCGCCGGAGTGGGCAGGCCGGGATCCACAATTCCCTCCCGCGCCAGGTTGGAGATCTTCTCGCGCAGGGGAGAGAGGTCGTGGTTGCGCCAGCCGCGCGCGAAGTTGTCCAGGCACTCGGCGATGGAGAAATAGCCCGAGAAGCGCAGCAGGAGCGGGTGGGTGACCGCTTCGTCCACCGCCCGGAAGCTGCTGACGCCCGGCGCCGAGAGGTAGACCAGGGCCACCACCGGCTCGCGCTCGACGTCGCGCCAGAGCTCCTCCGGGGGGACGTCGTCCGGGCGCGTCCAGGCCCGCAGGATCTTGTCGATCCGGTGCTCGAGGCGGACCTGCTCGACCGCCTCCTGGCGGAACCGGGGCTTGGCGGCCACCCAGTCGTCGGCGCCCTCCAGGCCGCCGGGGGCTCCGGTCAGCACCGGGTAGGGCGGGGCGTACAGGGGGGGCATCGCCAGCTTCGCCGCCGCCGCCTCCAGGCGGAAGAGATCGCGGACGACCGGCGCCAGCCAGGGGAGCGGACAGAGCTCGTCGAGGAAGCCGGCGACCAGGTCCTGCTCGCCGGCCAGCACGGCGTCGTTGGTGTGGCTCTCGCCGTACATCAGCCCCTGCCGCTGCCAGACCAGCTCGCCCACCCGTTGGCAGAGGTCGACCGGCCGCGCGAACCCTTGAGTCCACAGCAACCTCGCCGTGCGCGGGTAGCGGCGGAAGAAGTCGACCCCGTGGCCGATGAGCCGGGCGGCGACCATCTCGTGGACCGGGAAGGTGGCGTTCCTGTACACCGCCCGGGGCGCGATCGCGGAGTGGACGATGCCGTCGTCGGCCGCCGACCGGATCATCGGCGTGTCCGGGATCATCGAGGTCTGATAGAGGTTCACGTTCATGCCCCGCCGCAACAGGAAATCGACCGACTCGGAGAAGGAGGAAAGGCGGTCGCCGGGCAGCCCGATGATCAGGTCGGCCGCGCCGGTGGTGGGGACCCGCTGTTCGGCGAACGCCGTCAGGTGGCGGTCGAAGCTCTCGATGTACCACTTGGCACGCCCGACCCGGGTCAGCACCTCCTTGTCGGTGCTCTGCAAGTCGACCTCGACCGACACATCGGCCTCGCGGTAGAGGTCGAACAGCTCGGCGTCGTAGAAGTCCTGGTTGTGGTAGCAGACGATGCTGGTCTGCGCGCCGTGGCGGCGCTTCTCGTCCCGGATGTGGCGCAGGAGGTTCTTGGCGACCTGCTTCTTGTAGCCGAACATGGCGTCGACGATCCACAGCCGGCGCACGTTGCGGGAGAGCAGCCACGACAGCTCGGCGCGCACGCGGTCCTGGGGGAACTCGAAGCGGAGCTTCGTGCCGTTGCCCCACTGGCAGTAGGAGCACTGCATGTAGCAGCCGCGATAGGTCTCCACGAAAGCGCGGGGGAAGGTCCCCTTGGAGTAGGGCGACAGGCGGTCGAAGAGGTCGTCCGGCACCCAGCCGGTGAGGTACGGAGAGGCCAGTTGGGAGAGGTCGCGGACCGGGGGGCGCGCCGGCTCGTGCATCACCTCGGAGCCGTTCCGCCAACTGCAGCCCGCCACGCCGGCGAGGCTCTCGCCGGCGCGCAGCCGCTCGACGATCTGGACCATGGTCAGCTCCCCCTCGCCGCGGACCGCGGCGGTCACGCGGCCGCCGCTGAGGAAGGGCTCGCACGCCTCGGTCGTCGCCAGCTCGGGCCCCCCGACGACGATCGCCGTGTCCGGGTAGAGGAGCGCCGTGACCGCGATCAGCTCCTGAATGCTCAGGTGGCTCCAGAGGTAGACCGAGAAGGCCACCACGTCGGGCCGGGCCGCCTCGAGCAGGGCCACGAACCGCCAGATCTCGCTGTTCTTGCGAGTGTACTCGTTCAGTCGCGAGACGTCGAGGTTGACGATCTCGATCTCGCAGTCGGCGGTCGCGGGAGTCGCCGCGAGCTGGGCCGCGAGGCAGTAGTTCGCAAGGGGAAATTCGAGGGGCACGGAAACGAGAAAAATCTTCACACAAACCTCTGTGCTGACGGGCCGTCAGATATGGTCTCAGCTCTATGCTAACATACTCAGTTGAGATCCTATGATGCCGGAGAGCCAGAGAAGCCGAGCGGAATCCGGGGTCGCCGCCTACTTCGAGGCTCTCGGACGGACCGTCGAAGCGGCCTGGAGAAAGGTCGACTACGATGAGGCGCGCTTCGCCGACATCGCCTGCGAGGCGTTGCGCGCGGCGCCTCCGGCGGCCTGCCTGGACGCCGGGGAGGTCATCCGCTGGCTGGCCTCGGCCGCGGTGATCCCTTACCAGCTTTCGACCGACGAGGCGTTCGGCCAGCCGCCGCTCACGCTGTTCTGGAACGGCCAGTTCCAGATCGAGGTGCTGTTCTGGCACACGGGCACGCCGGCCATCCACCAGCACGGCTTCTCGGGCGCCTTCAGCGTGCTGGGGGGCTCGAGCGTGCACTGCCGTTATGGGTTCGCGCCGCGCCGGAAGGTGAGCGCGCGCTTCCTGCTGGGAGCCGTCGAGCTGCGCGAGGTGGAGCTGCTCGCCGCCGGAGCGCTGCGGCCGATCGGCCGCGGCGGCGATCTGATCCACTCCCTGTTCCACCTCGAGAGCCCCAGCGCCACCGTGGTCGTCAGGACCTGCGAGGACGCCGAGGCGGGGCCGGAGTACGCCTACTATCCCCCGGCGGTCGCCGTCGACCCCGGCCGGTCCGACGTCCTGCGGACCAAGCGGCTCCAGATCCTCGACATGCTCGCCGCCAGCCGCTCCGCCGACCTGGAGAGCGTGGCGGCCATGATCCTGGCGGGAGCCGACCTGCACACCGCCTTCCTCGTCCTGCTGCGGCTGGGCACGCACGGCGACGGCGATCTCTACGGGCGGCTCCTGGCCCGAGCTCGCGAGCGCCACGGCGAAGCGGTCGAGGACCTCGCCGCCGCCGTCGAGGAGGAGCGCCGGCGGCAGCGGATCGTCGACCTGCGCCACTCCGTTCTCGATCCCGATCTCCGGTTCTTCCTCGCGCTGCTTCTCAACGTCCCCGGACGGGCTGCGATCGACCGCCTGATCCAGGCCCGGTATCCGAGAGGCGGCCTGGCGGACGGCGATCCAGCGGCCCTCGCCGAGCGGTGGATCGGGGAGCTGGCGCGCAGCGGTGCGCTGGGCATCGAGATCGACGCCGCCATCGGCCGCCTGCTGCACGGCTGCCTGCGGGGGGACGACCCCGACGAGATCGTGCGCCAGTTGCGCGCCGAGCACCGGCCGGAGGCGATTGACGCCCAGGCCGCCGAGATCCACGAGGCCTGCCGGCGGATCGTGGGCCACCCCATCCTGAGTCCGCTCTTCCGTTAGGATCCGTCTATGCCCTACGGTTGGCAAGGCGAAAAGACCCGGCTGGTGCCGCTCGACAAGGCCCGGCACCACGAGAACTCCCTCGCCTGGTTCAACGATCCCGAGCTGACCGCCTGGCTGATCGGGGACTGGCCCCTCTCCCGCGTCGCCGACGAGGAGTTCTTCGACCGCATGGCGCGCGAGACCGAGAGCGCGCTGTCGCTCGCCGTCGAAACCCACGACGGCGAGCACATCGGCTTCGCCAGCATCGACCGCATCGACTGGCGCAGCCGCGTGGCTTCCACCGGCACCCTGATCGGCCGGCGCGACCTCTGGGGCAAGGGTTATGGATTGGACGCCTGCGTCACCCGGGCCCGCCTCGCCTTCGACGGTCTCGGCCTGCGGCTGCTCCTCAACGAGATCATGGTCGGCAACGAGGCGTCGACGCGGATGCACCGGAAGGTCGGCGGCCAGGAGGTCGGCCGCATCCCGGAGCGCTACTGGAAGCGCGGGGCCTATCGCGACCTCCTGATCCTGGCCCTCCGGCGCGAGGTGTTCCACGAGCTGTGGGGGGCCCCGCCCACCGCGTCCGCCGTTCATTCATAGCTCAGCGCCACCTTGGGTCGACCCGCGCGGCGCGCCGCGCGGGAGCCTGGCAGGCGAGGAGCGCCAGGGCGATCAGGAGCACGGCGACGGCGAGATAGGTCGCCGGATCGGCGTTGGAGATCCCGAAGAGCTGCGCGCTCAGCAGCCGGGTCGCCGCCAGCGAAGCGCCGAGGCCGAGGAGCAGCCCGGGTCCCAGGACCAGCGCCGCGTAGGTCAGGACGAGCCGCAGGATGTGCCGCGGCTCGGCGCCGAAAGCCACCCGCAGCCCGATCTCCCGGGTGGCCGAGCTGACCGTGGAGACCAGCAGGCCGTAGACACCGGTGACCGCGAGGACGAGCGCGACGATCCCGAAGACCCCGAGGACCAGCAGGGCCAGGCGGCGATCCGCGACCGAGTCGAGCACCAGTTGGTCCATGGTCGCCACGCTGTCGAGCGGCTGGTTGGCGTCGACCTCGTGGATCGCCCGGCGGATGGCGGGGATCAGGGGGACGGGTTGAGCGCGCGTCCGCACGCACAGGCTCATGGCGGCGAGCGGCGTCTGGTCGTGCAGGGAATAGATCACCGGTCCGCCTTCGAAATCGAGCGCCTTGTCGCGGACGTTGCCGACGACGCCGACGATCCGGGTGCTCGTGAGCTGCTCCGGCCCGCCGATCAGCAGCTCCCGCCCGACCGGGTTCTCACCGGGGAAGAACCGCTTCGCCATCTCCTCGCTCACCAGCGTCGCCGGCGGGGCTCCGGCGCGGTCCCCCTCCGCGAAGTAGCGGCCGGACTTGAGCGGGATCCGCATCGTCTCCAGGTACTCCGGGGTGACCGCGTAGAACGGCGCCGCGTCCTTGTCCGTCGCGGGACGGCCCGGGATCCGGAAGGCCGTGAAGTTGCTGGTGCCCCCGAGCGGCAGGCCGCTGCTCGCTCCCGCGCGCTCGACCCCGGGGAGGGCGCGCAGCCGCTCGACCGCGGCGGCAAAGAAGGCCACGCGCCGCGCCGGGCTCTCGTCCCGCGGCCGCGCCATGCTCAGCGTGACGACCTGGCGGGAGTCGAACCCCGGATCGACCCGCATCAGGCCGTAGAAGCTGCGGATGAGCAGCCCGGCGCCGGCCAGGAGCACGAACGAGAAGGCCACCTGCACCACGACGAGCAGACCGGTCAGGCGGTTGCGGCGCCAGCCGATCGAGGTCCCGCGGCCGCTTTCCGACAGTTGCGCCCGCAGGTTCACCCGCCGCAGTTGGAAGACCGGGGCGAGCCCCGCCACCAGCCCGCTGGCCAGCGCCAGGCTCAAGGTCACGGCGGCCACCCGCCAGTCGATCGCGAGCTCCTTCCAGCGCGGTGCCAGGTCGAGGCTGAGGCGTGCCATGGCGCGGGTCGCGAGCGGCGCCAGGCCGAGCCCGAGCGCGCCGCCGGCGAGGCTCAGCACCACGCTCTCGGTCAGCAACTGGCGAACCAGGCGGCCGGTGCTCTCGCCGAGGGCGGCCCGGCAGGCGACCTCGCCGCGGCGGCCCGAGGCGCGGGCGAGCAGCAGGTTCGCGAAGTTGCCGCAGACGACGAGCAGGAGAAGGACGCCGGCGACCGTCAGCACCAGCACGGCGGGGCGGAGCGGCTCGGTGACCTCCCGCTCGAGGCTCATGACCTGCGCGCTCCAGCCGCCATCGCTGGCCGGATACTGGCCCGCCAGGCGGCTGGAGATGAGGTCCATCTCGCGCTGTGCCCGTTGCGGCGGAACGCCGGGGCGCAGGCGGGCGAGGAGGCTCAGATAGTGGCCGTCGCGATCCGCCCGCTGCTCGGGAGTGAGGACCAGGGGGTACCAGAGGTCGACCTCGGTCGGAAATTCGAAGGCCGGCGGCATGACTCCGACCACGGTGTAGACGTCCGAGTCGAGGTGGATGGCCTTGCCCACGATGGCCGGATCGCCGCCGAAGCGGCGCTGCCAGAAGGCGTGGCTCAGCACCGCGGTGTGCGGGCCCTCCGGCGAGCCGTCGGCCGCGAGCCCGCCGCCGAGGTCCGGCTGGACGCCGGCCGCCCGGAAGAAGTCGGCCGACACGCGGGCCGCGCTCAGCCGCTGCGGCTCGCCCTCCCGCAGGGTGAGGCTCTCGCGGCGGTAGGCGGCGATGGCCTGGAAGGAGCGGGCGTCCCGCCGGTAGTCGGCGAACGCCGCGGGCGACGACGAGATGCGGGGAACCCCCTTGGCGGGGTTGGAGGCGACGATCAGGACCAGCTCCCCGACCCGGGGCAGCGCCAGGGGGCGGAAGAGGATGACCTCCGCGACGCTGAGGATCACGCTGGAGCCGCCCAGACCGACCGCCAGGGCGATCAGGATGGTGGCGACGAAGCCGGGGTTGCGGCGAGCGATCCGGCCCGTGTGACGGACGTCGGAGACGAGGTTGGCGAAGCTCATGGCAGTCCCTCGGGTCGTGAACGGACGGACGAAAGGGGCTCGCGATGGAGCGCGAGAACGCCGCTGCGGCGCAGGCGGCCCAGGATCTCGTTGAGCCAGCCGGGCTGGACGGTCTTCGCGGCCTGGGCGGAAACCTTTTCGAGCAAGGTCCAGCCGTCGGTGGCGCCGTCGATCGCCCACAGGACGGGGTGGAAGTGGCCCGGCACCGTCACCTCGCGCGATCCCCACCGGGTGTCGACGCGGAAGACGAGGTCGGTGCCGGCGGGGGCCTGGGCGGAGAAGCGCTGGCCGGCGATGGGGATCTCGACCGCGTAGCTCCGCGCGGCAAGGGCCGGAAAGAGGTCCAGCAGGGACCGCAGAGCCGGATCTTTCTCGACCAGGCGGTCCTCCAGCACGACGAAGTCGAGGCCGTTCTGCAGCAGGCACCAGAGGGCATCCTCGGGCGTTTCGACGATCGGCTCGCCGCGGCCGTTGAACGAGGTGTTGAGCAGGATCGGTACGCCCGTGGCCGCGCCGAAGCGCTGCAACAGTTGGTGGAAGGGACCGCCTCCCGCCGCGTCCACGGTCTGGGCGCGCCCGGTGCCGTCCTCGTGGACGACTGCCGGGACCCGGCCGCGCTGCGCCGATTTGAACGGCCAGCTGCGCAGCATGAACGGGCTCTCGGGAGCGTCACCGTCGAGCTCGAACCAGTCCTCGGCCGCCGCGGCGGGGATCGCCGGCGCGAAGGGGCGGAAGGCCTCGCGGAGCTTGACGCGGCCGTTGAGGCTGGCCTTGGCGTCGGGCGACCGGGGATCGGCCAGGATGCTGCGCTGGCCGAGAGCCCGGGGACCGAGCTCCGAGCGCCCCTGGAACCAGCCGGCGAGCTGCCCGGCGGCAAGGCGCCGCACCGTTTCGTCGAGCACGGCGGGGAGCCCCTGGCAAGCCACCGACACTCCCGGCACGGCGGCGAGGGCGGCGTCGAGCTCTGCCCGGGGGTAGCACCGGCCCACGCCGTCGGCCCGCAGGGCCCGCAGGGTGTTATGCCGCGTCATCTGCCAGAGGCCGTAGTAGGCGGCGCCGATCGCCGGCCCGCTGTCCTCGGCGGCCGGAGGGATG
>DASWQX010000641.1:0-6238 GCA_036403495.1 Thermoanaerobaculia bacterium | reverse complement strand
GCCGTGGACGCCCCAGACATCCAGCGCGTCGTCCCAGCCCAGCCGGTTCTTGAGCGCGACGGCATAGAAGCAGACGAACCCAGCGATCAAACCGATCAGGCAGGCGGTGGCTGGCGAGACATAGCCGGCCGCCGGAGTGATCGTCGCGAGGCCCGCCACGGCGCCGGTGAGCAGGCCGAGGAAGCGGGGTTTTTTCGTGGTGAACCAGTCCATCGCCAGCCAGGCGATGGCCGCGAAGCTGGCGGCCAGGTCGGTGTTCAGGAACGCGACTGCCGTGACCGAATCGACCCGGAACTCGCTGCCGGCGTTGAAGCCGTACCAGCCGAACCAGAGCAGGCCGGTGCCGAGCGCCACCAGCGGGATCGAATGCGGCTCCTTGTCCTCCACCCGCCGCTTGCCCACGAACAGCACGGACGCCAGCGCCGCGATCCCCGCGATGTTGTGGACGACGATACCGCCGGCGAAGTCGAGCACGCCCCACTTCGCGAGCCAGCCGCCCCCCCAGACCATGTGGACGAACGGGAAGTAGACGCAGAGCAGCCAGGCGGTCAGGAAGAGCATGTAGGCCTTGAACGTCACCCGGTTGGCGAAGGCACCGGTGATCAGCGCCGGCGTGATGATCGCGAACATCATCTGGTAGGCGCAGAAGACGATCATCGGGATCGTCGGATTGAGCGGCGACGGCATGTCGAGCGTGATGCCGCGCAGGAACGCCCAGTCGAAATTGCCGATGATGCCGCCGAGGTCGGAGCCGTCCTTGAGAGAGCCGCTGAAGCACATCGAGAAGCCGCAGACCCACCAGAGAACGGTCGTCCAGCCCATCGAAACGAAGCTCTGGATCATGATCGCGAGGACGTTCTTGCGGCCCACCAGCCCGCCATAGAAGAAGGCGAGGCCGGGGGTCATCAGCATGACGAGGCTGCAACAGAGCAGCATGAAGCCGGTGTTGCCCGTATCGAGCACCATGTGTTGCATCAGCTCTCCCTTCGAAAGAGGGTCCGTGCGGCTCCGAGTCGAAAAGTCGAGGTAGTGTAGCAGACGGGCCGTAGCACGGAAAATCGGGCAGCCGCGTCCTGGTCGACCGACCACAGCGCGCTATGAGGTGCCGGCGGCACTCTGTTTGTAGGGAAGGGATGATCTCCTCCCGCAGCCCTCCAAAGGAGGCCGAAATGCGCCGTAGACTCTCTCTGCTGGTCTTCGCCCTCGCGCTCTCCGCCCTCAGCCTGGGCGGTCTCTCCACGCCGCAGGCTCAGGCGAGTCAGTGTACGTACCACTGTGCCCTGGTCAGTTGCGGCCTGGAGCGCTGCACCCTCACGGATTGCAGCGTCGTCTACATTCACGTGGTCTGCGGCAACTGAGCCGGCGCGCGTCACGCACCGGCCAGGGCCGCGAGCTTCAGCACGGTGTTCCAGTTGCGGCCCGTGCCCCGGCTGCCGAGTTTCTTTTCGATCACGTTGATGGTCAGTCGGGAATCCCCGCTCCCGTCCGGGTAGGTGATGTACGCCTGCCGGCCCATGGCACGCACGACCTCCCGGCCCACGATCGCCGCCTGCAGCGCCTCCACGTCCCCGGCGGCTGGGGCCTTCTTCAGGAACATGACGATGAGATGGCCGGGATCGCGCTCGGCTTCCTCCGGAAAGGGATTGCCGGCGATGACCTCCCGCCACTCCTCGGGAGAGCGGACGAAGAAATCCGTTTTGAGACCGAGGCGCGTTTCGGTCTCCGCTTCGAGCAACGTTTCCAGATCGGCGCCCCTGAGCTCGCCGCTGCGAAACACGAGATTGCCGCTGTTCAGCAGCGACCGCGGGTCCCCGAATTTCAGCTCCGCGAGCATTGCGCGCAGATCCGCCATGGCGATCTTGACCTTGCCGCCGACGTTGATGCCGCGGAGGAGGGCGATGTGGGGCGTCATGTCAGCCTTGGCCATGGCAAACCGATCCGCTGTTCCACTGGACGGCACCGTCCTTCGCCAGCACAGGGCACTCCTTCCTGCCGTCTTCGAACCCGAGCGTCAACAGATAGGCGTTCCAGGCATCGTTGCCATACCTGTGCTGCGCGGATTCGATCTTCGCGTGAGGCCAGTGCAGGGCGACGGACTGGACCACGTCTCTCGGAAGATCCTTGACCTCCATATTGACGTCGACCGCGTTGATGACTATGACGTCGTCGCCACAGGCGCCGGCCGACAACAGCAACAGGACGAGGGAGAGGCCGGGAAGCCCTCTCATCCAACCTCGGACGTTCCAGCGTTTCATCGCTTCGAGCCTCCCTGCTTCCACTCTATTTGGCGATCTTCGCCGCGTCGGTGACGAAGGGTACCGTCTTCCCCGCCTTGATGCATGACAGGTCGAGCCCCTCCACCGTGCCGCGCTCGACGAAATCGGCGATCAGCCGCTCCTCGCAGGTCCCCTCCGCGGCGTGGGTGCCGTGGGGGATCTGGACCAGCAGCCCGTGCGGAAAACCTTTCGCGACCAGCGCCGCGTCGGCGGGAGGCGTGACCGGATCGCGCTCGCCGGAGAGGAGCAGGACCGGAGCATTGGAATGGATCAGCTTTCCCCACCCCGCCGGCATCTTCGCGTGCGGCCAGACGCCGCAGGCTGCGAGCTGATCGCGCACCCGGTCGTCGCCGTAGAAGGTGCCGCGCGTGGCGGCGGGGATCTGCCGCGGATCGATGAGCGGCAGGTCCTCGGCGCAGGAGACCGAGAACAGGTCCCCCCAGGCGAGGCCCTGCTGGAGCCGGACCCGGAGTTGGACCGCCGTCTGCGCCAGGATCCGGTAATCCCCCTGGGCGGCGAGATGGACGCGCAGGGGCACCTGGCTCGCCTTGTCCGGGCTGTAGAGAGAAAAGCGCAGGGTGTCGGCCGCGGCCGAGCGGGTGAGCTCGACGGTCACCGGCTTGTGGCTCTTGGGGTCCTTCACCGTCACCTTGGCGGGCTGTTTCGCCAGCCGGTCGAGCACCGTCGTGACCTCCGCCGGAAAATTCGGGAACGCGGAATGGCAGGCCGGCTCCGCCGCGCAGTCGCGGGCGAGGAGCTCCAGCCCCTGCTGGGCGTTCCGGGCGTGATACAGCGGCGCCGGCTCGCCCGGCTTCACCACCGACGCGAGCACGACCGTCCGCACCGCCTCCGGATGCCGCGCGAGGAAGATCTGGGCCGCGAAGGTGCCATAGGAGGCGCCATAGAGATTCACCTGCCCATATCCGAGGAAGCGCCGCACCTCGTCCAGATCGTCCACGGCCGCCGGCGTGGTGTACTGGGTCAGATCGGCCCGCTTCATCAGCGCGTCCCGGCAGGAGGTGACCGCGTCGAGAGGGAAGATGTGATCGAGTCGCGTGCCGTCCCCCCAGAGCGGGCAGGACAGCGGATTCGACCCGCCCGTGCCGCGGACATCGACGAGCACGATGTCCCGCCGCGCCCGCATCGGATCGCCGGCCAGCCCGGAGGCATCCGCCGTCGCCGACGCCCCAGGCCCGCCCTCCAGGAAGAACAGAGGGTCCGCCGCCCGATCGCGCCCCTTCGCCGGCAGAAGCACGATCTTCAGAGCGATCTTCCGCCCCGCGCGGGCCTCCCGGTTCTCGAACACCTCGTAAGACCCGCAGAACGCCTTGACGCGCCCCTCCGGCAAGGTGCAGGCGTGGAGCTTCCCCTGCCAGGGCGGCGCGGCGGGCGCGGCAGCATGGACGGGCAGCGGCAGGATGGCGGCGAGCGCCGCGGCGAGCAGGCGGTGGCGCATGAGGTCTCCTCGGAGGTCTTGGGCTTCTACGCGGATTCGGGGAGGTTAGTTTCGCCTTCCTCGGCGGCGTTAGCGACTTCCAACTTTGAGCATCGGACAGCCTTGGGCGAAGGCGGTAGAGACGTCCCAGGTCCTTAACGACATCCTGGGCAGGCCATGGGGACCGCGGGACGTCTCCGGCGGAGGGCATATCGTCGCCAAGGGCAAGCCTGACCTGGGCAAACCGAGGCAATCCCCTGCGGCAGAAGCCCTACCCTCCCGAACCGTCGTTGGTGGCGTCCTCGCGGGAAGTGGCAGATGGAGCGGCACGCCCTTCGAAGAGACGTCCCGCAGTCCCCGGGGCCTCCGAAAGGTTGTCGTTCATGACCTGGGACGTCTCTACCGCCTACGTCGAGCTCAGGCTCAAGCTCAGCGATGCAGTGCGCGAATTCCGGCAAAAGAAGCGCCTGACCCAGATTCAGCTTGCAGAGATCCTTGAGCCGGGCCTGTGGCCGCCCAACCTCGGCTCCGCCAGGGAAAAACAAGCTCCGCCAGCCTGCCGCAATTTTATCCAAGCCAATTTCAGCTCCGCCAGCTCGTCGGGGCTCCGCCAAGCCAGCGCCGCGTCCGCCAGGACAAAATAAGCTCCGCCAGCCTGCCGCGGCTCTTCCACGCCAATGTCCGCTCCGCCAGGGAAAAATAAGCTCCGCCACGCCAAAATCTCCAACGTCAGCCTGCCGGAGCTTCGCCACGCCAATCTTGGCTCCGTCAGGACGAAATAAGCTCCGCTAGCCCGACGGAGCTTTGCCACGCCGATGTCGGCTTCGCCAGCAAGAAATAAGCTTCGCCAAGCCAAAATCCGCGGCGCCAGCCCGTCGCGGCTCCGTCAAACCAATCTCGGCTCCGCCAGCAGAAAATAAGCTCCGCCAAGCCGGCGTCGCTCACCGCCAAGGCGTCGATCCTGTCCAGGGCGACGGGCCGCCCTCCCGGATCAACGGCGGACCAGGGTCTGGTTGTGATTCGCAGTGACGCGCGGATCGAAGCCGACCACGATGATGGGACGGGGGGTGAGGATCATGGAGATCTCCTTGGCGTTACCGCCGAACGGTGTAGCGGCCCCGAAGCTCGGAGCCTGTGGCAGGAACGACCCGCCGGCGCGATTCCACTCACCGCGCCGCCGGTTCTTTCATCTCATTTCTGGCCCGCGCTCCGGATTTTGGCCTTGGCTTCGCGCTGACGCGTGGCGTGCCGGCTCCGGGCCGAAATCGTACTCAGACTGCTCCAGGGACCGTAAAGGGCGAGAATATAGTCCGCATCGGCAGGAGAGAGAAAAGCGCTGAAGGAAAAATCGGGCTGACCTTCCTGGATGGGGGAAATCGCCCCAAGATCTCCCGCCAAGACATCGGAAGCGCAAGTCCGAAGAGCCTCGGCAAACATCGGAATTTGCTCTCTTTGGTTGTCCGCCAAACGGCATAGATCCAGCAACTCGGGATTGCGCTGCTCGACCAGCCCCGCCAGGTCCAGATGGCGAGCGTTGCGATCAATCAGGCACAGTCGAGTCCTGGATCCAAAGGAGAGACCCTCGACAACCAGGGTTAACCGCCGGCTGCGATAGCAGAGGATGTATGCATTTTTATAGCCCGGCCGAAGAATGCCGGTACCGATGAGCCAGACATTGTTGACGATCTGCGGGTATTGGTTGACGTTTGGGCCCAGCTCCTTGCGGAATCCAAAATCCTCTTCCAGAAATTGAAAGGCCCGCCCGCAGATGCCTTGAAACGTCGCCAGGGGATCTGAAGAAACGAGGTCTTTGTACAGCTCGGCGATCGGGCGGAACGCCTCGACGGAAGCCCCAGGGCTTCGGCGAGGGCCGCGTGACGGGCCACCGCGCTCTCGTAGTCACCACGGATCAGAATCTCGTAGACCGCTCTCGGGCTTACGCCGGCGCCAAGGGAACCGCAGAGAACCTCCACTTCGGCCGAGGTGGCCGGTTGATCCGCGATGCTCCGCGCCCCGGTGAGTCGATTGTGCTCGAAGCGAACGTCACCGCCCTCAAAAAGCGCGCACCAGAAGCCGGTGGTCTCATCGCAGGCAATGGCGAGCACAGCACAGCCACGCCCCAGTCTCGAGGAGATTCCCCGGGTCACCTGGATCATGATCCGGACATCGAGGGCCTCGGAAGTCTTCTCGCAGATCAGTGTTCCCTCGGAGGTATGAGGAAACATGTAGACATCGAGATTCTTCAGGGCGGCGAGAGCTTGTGTTGGGCGAGCGGTGCGCGCAAGAATCTGTGTGTAGGCAGGCATTTTTATCCACTCTCCCCTACCCCGCGTAGATCTGCAGCTCCCGCAGCTCGCGGATCTGGTCGCGGAAGGCGGCGGCCTCCTCGAATTCCAGGCGCTTGGCGGCGGCCTTCATCTCCTTCTCCAGACGGGAGATGCGCTCGGAGAGCGGGAGCTCCGAGCTGTCGACCTCCAGGCGGCGCGGGCCGCCCGCGGAGTAGAGGTCGAGGTTCATCAGCTGGACC
>DASWQX010000640.1:0-5234 GCA_036403495.1 Thermoanaerobaculia bacterium | reverse complement strand
GACGGTGCCGGCCGCGGCGTCGACGCCGGCGCGGTCGGCGTCGGCGGCCGCCTGGGCGGTGTCGTAGTCGGCCTGCGCGATGAGGTGGCGCGCCAGCAGGGCGGCGCTGCGTTGGGCCTGGCGGTCGGCGTCGACCGCCTGCGCCTTCGTCTTGGAGAGGTTCCCCCGGGCCGCGACCAGGTTGGCCCGCGCCTGCTGCGCGGTGGCGTCGAACAGGCTGGGCTCGATCTTGGCGATCAGCTCGCCCTTGGTCACCGCGGAGTTGAAGTCGGCGTGGAGGGCCGCGATGGTGCCCGACACCTGGCTGCCGACCTGGACGGTGACGATGGCGGAGAGGGTGCCGCTGGCGGTCACCTTGGCCGTGATCCGCCCCTGGTCGACGGTCACCGTGTCGTAGTGCACCTCGGCGTCGGCGCGCGCCTTGCGGAGGTGCCACCAGTAACCTGCCGCGGCGACCGCCACCATTCCGAGCACGACCCACGTCCAGCGGGACTTGAGCATAGATCTTCCTTTTCGCCCACCGCCGCGCGAAGGCGGCGAAGGCTCAAGGTAGATCGCCGGCGGCCGGTACCGCTATCCGGCGGATGTAAAATCACCCCGTTCGATTGAAAGAAATTTGTAAGCTCTCTGTAAGCCGTCGAGCCCTCTCTCCATCAGCGGCACAAATCATGCACAACCGCTCATATGCCGGTGGCGTATCCCGCAAGCGGGGTGAGCCCGGCGCCGCCGGCATCGCTGTCGTAGAGGCTCTTTGAAACCCTTTGCAGAGGTCTTCCGGAATGAACACCCAGAGAATCCTCCCCTTCCTGACTCTCCTTCTTCTCCTCGCCCTGGCAGCCCCGGCCCTGGCGACCGTGACGGTCACCGTCGCAATGCCGGCCAACAACGCCACGGTCACCTCGCCCGTGAACATCGTGGCCTCGGCCACCACCGACGCGAGCGGCGCCTCGGTCACTGGCTGGCACATCTACGTGGACAGCGTCGACAGCTACGCCAACGCCGGTCCCACCAGCTCGATCAACACCAACGTCGCGATGGCGAGCGGCGACCATACGGTGCTCGTCCGGGCCTGGGACAGCACGGGGGCGTTCGGCTCGCAGACGCTGACGCTCCACGTCACCGCCGGCTGCGCGAGCGGCATCTGCGTCAACGTGACCTCGCCGACGGCGGGGACGACGGTCGGCTCGCCGGTCCATTTCACCGCCGGCGCCACCAGCGCGGCGGGGAATCCGATCACCGGCTTCGTCGTCTACATCAACAATAACGATGCCTATCGCAATACTCTCGGAACGCTCGACGCCTGGGTGGTCCTCGACCCCGGCACCTACAGCAACGTCTACATCCGCGCCTGGGATTCGTCCGGCTCCTTCGGGACCTCGCTGACCTTCTCGATCACGGTCTCCGGCACGGTGATCCCGACGCCGCCGGCGAGCGCGGTGGTGTTCGACAACCTGGACCAGGCCACGGGGTGGGGGAGCTGCGGCGACACCGGCTGCGCGGGGGGCGGATCGAACGCCACCTCCTTCCCGCTGACCCAGAACGTGGCGAGCCCGTCGCGCGATGGCGCCAGCGCCCACATCGCGATCACCGGCCCGGCCTGGGCCGACGCGCTCTGGTGGAAGAAGGTGGGCGCCTTCAGCGACAAGGAGAACTTCCTCTGGGATTGGTGGTTCTATCTCCCCGCCTCGTCCACCTCGGCGCAGGCCCTGGAGTTCGACGCCTTCCAGTTCGCGCCGGTGGGCGGCACGATGACCGAGTTCATGTTCGGCACCGAGTGCAACTACGCCCTCGGGGTCTGGGACGGCTGGGACCAGCAGACCGGCCACTGGGTCCACACCAGCTTCCCCTGCGCCAAGTTCTCGACCGGCACTTGGCATCACGCCACCCTCTTCGCCCAGCGCGTGGGAGACAACCGGGACTCGATCCGTTATGGGAATCTGACCATCGATGGCACCACTACGCAGTGGAACCTCAACGAACCCTCGGCCCCCACGCCGGCCGGCTGGACCGCCAACACCGGCGTCCAGTTCCAACTCGATGAGAACGGCACCGGCACCTCGCTGGAGGAGTGGTTCGATAGCGTGAAGTTGACGATCTGGTAGGCGGAGGCCCTTCGTAGGGGCGCGGCATTGCTGCGCCCCTATTGTAGAGACGTCCCATGGGGCGTCTCTACAATAGGGTACGGGAGGTTTGATCCTTTCCGAACACCCTCTACGCCGTCCTCCGCTCCTCGGGCTGCACTTCTTCCAGCTCCACCGAGACCAGCTTCGAGACCCCCTTCTCTTCCATGGTGACGCCGTAGAGGCGGGCGGCGACTTCCATGGAGAGCTTGTTGTGGGTGATGACGATGAACTGGGTGTTCTGCGCCATCTCCTGGAGGAGGTCGACGAAGCGGGTGGTGTTGACGTGGTCGAGAGGCGCGTCGACCTCGTCGAGGATGCAGAGAGGCGAGGGCTTGGTGCGGAAGAGGTCTGCTAGTGTAGTGCACCTGAGATCCGGGAACTTCTGTTATCCTCTGGGAGTACTTTGTGCTCCCAGGAGATGACCGAATGCGACTGGCCCCTCAGATCGAGTTGACGCAGGCACAACGAGAGCAGCTTGAGACGCTCTCCCGCGGTCGAAGCTTTCCCTCGCGTTTGGTGGAGAGAGCGAAGATCATTTTGCTGGCCTTTGAAGGCAAGCAGAACCGCGAGATTGCCCAAGCCCTGGGCGTGACGCGAAGGACCGTGGGGCGTTGGCGCAGTCGTTTTGCGGTGAAAGGAGTGCCGGGGATTGAGAAGGATGCTCCCCGGCCTGGGCGACTGGCTTCGTTTTCGGAACAGTTCGTCCAGGAGGTCGTCCGCAAGACCACCCAGGAAAAACCGGCGAAGGCGACCCACTGGAGTACACGAAGTATGGCCAAGGCGGTGGGGGTAAGCGCCAGCACGATCGGCCGGATCTGGAAGCGCCATGGTTTGAAGCCGCACCTGACTCGGACCTTCAAGCTCAGCAACGATCCGCTCTTCGTGAGCAAGATGGAAGACGTCATCGGGTTGTATATGAACCCTCCGGAGCACGCGGTGGTGTGGTCGGTCGATGAAAAGAGCCAGATCCAAGCTTTGGACCGGACCCAGCCGGGCCTTCCGATCAAGAAGGGACGCAGCGGGACGATGACCCACGACTACAAACGAAATGGGACCACGACCTTGTTTGCCGCCTTGAACACGCTGGACGGAACGGTGATCGGGGCCTGTATGCCGAGGCACCGCCACCAGGAGTGGATTCAGTTTCTCGCGGTCTTGGACCAACAAACCCCGAAGGACAAGCAGATCCACTTGATTGCGGACAACTATGCGACGCACAAGCATCCCAAGGTCAAGGAATGGCTGGCCCGCCATCCTCGGTTCCACGTTCACTTCACTCCCACGAGTGCCTCCTGGCTCAACATGGTGGAGCGCTTCTTCCGCGACTTGACCGAGAACCAACTGCGGCGGGGAATCTTCCGGAGCGTCAAGGATCTGATCTCGACCATCCAAGAGTACCTGGCTCAGCACAACGCAGCTCCCAAACCCTTTATCTGGACGAAATCAGCCCGAGACATCCTGGAGAAAGTGACTCGGGCACGCCAAGTCCTGAATAAGAGCACATCTGTCTGATGCACTACACTAGTACTACAGTGTCATAAACCTAGGGTAGAGCTGCTTTTAAGCCTTTTCCGGTACTGACTTCAGCTCTGATTACTGATAACTCGTCGTCAGCCTCGGGTGCTACAGAGCCGGATTCGGCAACATGACACAGTAGTACTAGGAGCCTGTCGGGAACTGCCATAAATCCGCCATTGAGGTAAAATAGTCGGCAAGGAAACGACTCGGCTACTCAGCTACGAGCCCGCCCGGCTCCCGCTGGTTCCCCAGGAGCGATCTCGGGCTCGCGTTTCGCCTCAGTCGAAAAGCCCGCTCATCATTGGCCAGACCCAGGCACCGAGCAAAGCCAGCGCCAGCATCGTGGAGCTGGCGCACACCCAGGCCCAGGGCGCGCGGGCCTTGCCCGACTTCGTTAGCTGCAACAGGCCGAGTTGCGAGAGGTCCGCTGGCAGTCCCGGGTTCTCCGACCCGAACACCTTGAACTGCTCCGGAAAAAACGCCCGCGCGAAGAGCATGAGGTCGACATAGCGCGCGGTGGTGTGCGGGAACGCTTGCCCGACTCGCGCCAGAAAACCGAAGAACGATCCCTTGATCTGACGATGCTGCGCGATCAATCCTTCGGGATTGATCGAATAGCCGAGCTCGCGACCGACCAGCAGCTTCTGCATCGCCGAGGTTGCGCTCACCACGTCGCCGTCGATCTCGGCGAGGGCGAGCCGATCGCCCGTGTATACCATCGCCCGCTCGTACGGTAAGATGAAAAAGTTGAAAATGAGCAGTTTCTGCGCCGCGCGAATGACCCAGCCGAGGAAGCCGGCCTGCTTCCGCGCGCGCATGTAGCCGACGAAGCGGCCGATCAGCCAGCGAAGCTCGGGGTCGCTGACTCCGTTCTGCAACAACTCCGAGGTCAGGAAGATCGCACGGCGCAAAAAGAAATGCCGCATGTAGGCATTGAAGCTGCCTTGCTCGATCACGAAAACGTAGATCGGCTTCGCATATCCCAACCTGGCCTTGATCTCCTCGGTGATCGCGAAAACCCGCGGATAATTCTGATCGGACATCAGAACCGAGTTCCCGAGCATGTGGGCGAAGAACACGCGCATGCCGATCCAGACGACCAGAGCGGCGAGCGGCACCACGAAGGCGACCGTGCCCAGGATGAGCCCAGCCGCCACGAGCGGGAAGAGGGCGATCGAACAGACCAGCGCGAGGTAGAACCGCCGGTTTTGCCAGGGATACATGTAGCCATAGAACATCTCATTGGACATCGCGACAGGGGTGGCCGCCATGGCGAAGCCTCCTTTTTTTCTCGGCGTGAGAGGGTCTGCGTGAAAGTGTATACTACATCACGATACAGATTCAACCTACGCCGTTGGTAAGAGGGAGCGCCTATGTCAGACGTGTTCATCAGCTACAAGAAGGCGGACTTTCTAGCTGCGGAACGCCTCGTGCGCAGCCTCGGGGCGCAGGGCTTGTCGGTCTGGTGGGATGAGAACCTGACTGCCCGGAGCGCCTGGGACGCCGAAATCGAACGGGAGATTTCCGCGGCGGCGGCCGTCCTGGTCTTGTGGACACCGCGCTCGGTCGAATCGGAGTGGGTGCGCACCGAAG
>DASWQX010000639.1:0-4911 GCA_036403495.1 Thermoanaerobaculia bacterium | reverse complement strand
CCAGCTCGACGGTCTGGCCGTGATCGAGCATGCGCAGGATGTCGTTGTACGGCTCGGAGGCCATGACCAGGGCGGGAACTCCCAGCTTGTCTCCGGGCTGCCAGGAGCCGCCGTTGGTGGCCCCCACGATATCGTTGTTCCGCGAGCCGATGCTGAAGGTGGCCAACGCCTTCTCCTGCACCAGGAAGTCATTGATCGCCTGCCGCAGCTTCCAGCGGGCGCGCGTGTCCGCCCGCCAGTCCGGCGCTTCCCCGGGCTCCTCCGGGCCGGAGAGCTTCGCCAGGTCGTCCTGGGAGAGGCGCTGGTACTCCGGCTCTTTCGGCTCCTTGAGCTCCCGGGGGCCGCTGAGCAGGACGATCTTGCCGGCGACCTTGCCCCGGTAGGCGTCGAGATCCTTGGGGGAGTCGATCTTCACTCGCATCGCCTGCCCGCGGAGGGGTCCGTTCGTGCCTGGGATCCACGCTTTGGGGAGGGCCGTCAGCACGGCCGTGTAGGGGGAGACCAGGCGCACCTGGCAGGAGCTGAACGACCAGCCGCGGCCGAAGGGGTACGCCTCCAGGTGCGGGTTCGCGACCCCCCAGCCGGCGAACCGGTCGCGGGTCCACTGGTTCGCGGCCTTGAGCTGCGGCGAGCCGGTGAGCCGGGGGCCGATGATGTGGGTCAGGTGATACAGCGTCTCCATGGCCTGGGAGCGCTGGAGCCCCTCGTCGCGAATGCGGGCCATCATCGGGAGGTCCACCGTCTCCTCGGCGTAGCAGGGGAGCGCAATGAGGAGCGCGGCGACGGCGAGCGCGCGCTTCATCCTGGAGCTCATGGCGCGGGCTCCTTCGTCGCTTCCTTCGCCGCGTCCTTCTTCTCCTTCTTCGGCGGCTCCTGGGGCAGGGGCTTGCGGGGGAGGGGCTCCGGGCGCATCGCGGCGTCGTAGAGGAAGGCGGCCATGATCGTCGCGGCCTGCTCCATGTCCTGCGCCGGCGCGTGGTCGTAGGTGTCGAGCAGGGTGTGATGAGTGTGGGAGGAGTAGTCCAGCGGGTCCTGGATGAACTGGAAGCCGGGCAGGCCCACGCGGTCGAACGCCACGTGGTCGGTGCTCCCGGTGTCGCGCAGGGTCACGGTGGCGGCGCCGAGGTCGGCGAAGGGGGCGAGCCAGGCGGCGAAGATCGGCGCGACCGCGGCGTTCTCCTGGGCGTAGATGCCGCGGATCTTGCCGGCGCCGTTGTCGAGGTTGAAGTAGCCCGCGACCTTGGCGTGCTCCGGCTTGAGCTTGAGCGGCCAGGTGTCCTCCTTGAAGTAGGCGGGGATGTCGTCCTTGTCGGGGCTCTCGGGGCGGGTCGCGAAGTGCTGCTTCACGTAGGCGATGGAGCCGAGCAGACCCTCCTCCTCGCCGGTCCAGAGCACGAAGCGGATCGTGCGCCGGGGCTTGACGCCGAGCGTCTTGAGGATGCGCGCCGCCTCCAGCACCACGGCGCTGCCGGCGCCGTTGTCGGTCGCGCCGGTGCCGGTGTGCCACGAATCGAGATGGGCGCCCGCCATCACGATCTCGTCGCGCTTGTCGGTGCCGGGGATCTCGGCCACGGTGTTGTAGGCCTGGGAGTCGTCCTCATAGAAGCGGGTGGCGTCGTCGATCTCGAGCTCCACGGACTGGCCGTGATCGAGCAGGCGCAGGATCTCGTTATAGTGCTCGGCCGCCAACACCAGCTCCGGAGTGCTCGCGCCTTTGCCGGGCTCCTGCGAGCCCCCTCCGGACACGCCCAGGATGCCGTCGTTGCGCGGGCTCGCCGAGATCGTCGCCAGCACCTTCTCCTTCTCGTTGAACTCCTTGAGCGCCTTCCGCATCTGGAACCGCTTGAGCCCGGCGGCGCGGCGGGCCGGATCGCGCTCGCGGTACTCGAACGCCGCGAGCTTCTCCAGGTCCTCGCGCGAGTAGCGCTCGGGCTCGTCCTCGAAGGACCCGGGGTTGAACGGCGGCTTCGCCTCTCCGGGCGGCTTGAACTCGCGGGCGTCGTCGAAGAGCAGGATCTTGCCGGCCACCTTGCCGCGGTAGGCCTCGAGGTCCTGGGGGGTCTCCGCCTTGATCCTCATTACCGCGCCGCGGATCGGGCCGTTGGTCCCAGGCGTCCACGCCTTGGGCAGAGCGAGGAGGACGGCCGTGCGGGGAGCGACCATGCGGACCTGGCACGAGCTGAACGACCAGCCGCGGCCGAAGGGGTACCCCTCCAGGTGGGCGTTGGCGAGCCCCCAGGCCGCGAAGCGGTCGCGGGTCCAGTCGTTCGCGGCCTTGAGCTGCGGCGAGCCGGTGAGCCGCGGGCCGATGACGTCGGTCAGGTGGTAGAGCGTCTCCATCACCTGGGAATGGTGGAGGCCTTCGTCGCGGATGCGGGTCATCATCGAGAGGTCCACCGGCTCCTGGGCGCGCTCCTGGGCAAACAGGGGGAACGCGCAGAAGGTCAGGAGGACGAGAACGAGCGTACGCTTCATGGGGGCTCCTTGGTCGAGATCGTCGGACGGGCCGGGCTGAAAGTCTACCCGATCGGAGGTCTTCAGTCCTGGTAGGATTTGCCCATGAATCGACGCACCTCCCGCCTGGCCGGCGCGCTGCTGGCCGTCCTGCTCGCGGCTCCCCTCGCGGCTCCCCTCGCCGCGGAGGGCCCGCGCCCCCTGAAGGTGGACGACATCTTCGCCCTGAGGACGGTCGGCGATCCCCAGATCAGCCCGGACGGCGCGTTCGTCGCCTACACCGTCCGCCGGCTCGATCCCAAGATGGACGACGCGGACACCGACATCTACATGGTCCCCTTCTCCGGGGGTGCGCCCCTGCGGCTGACCGCCAGCCCGAAATCGGAGAGCCATCCGCGCTTCAGCCCGGACGGCCGCTCTCTCGCCTTCCTCTCCGGCCGGGAGGGGAAGAAGGCTCAGGTCTGGCTGCTCGACCGCCGCGGCGGCGAGGCCGTCAAGCTGACCGATTTCAAGGCCAGCGTCTCGGACCTTGCCTGGTCGCCGGACGGCAAGCGGCTCGCCCTGGTGGTGGGGGACGCCGATCCCGACGATCCGGATGCGCAGGAAGCGGACGACAAGGCCGGGAGCGACAAGGCGGCGCCGGAGAAGACGCCGAAGCCGATCGTCATCGACCGCCTGCAGTTCCTGCGCGACGGCGAGGGCTTCCTGCGCGACCTCCGCGAGCACCTCTATGTCTTCGACGTCGCCGCGAAGAAGGCCACGCAGATCACCTCCGGCCCCTATGACGACAGCGACCCCGCCTGGTCGCCGGACGACCGCTCGCTGGCCTTCACCAGCAACCGCACCTCCGATCCGGACGCCAACGACAACAGCGACATCTTCGTCGTCGAGGCGAAAGCCGGCCAGACCCCGCGGGCGGTCACCACCGCGCCCACCGCCGACCGCAAGCCCGCCTTCAGCCCGGACGGCCAGTGGATCGCATACGTCGCGGGAGGGGACCCCAAGGACATCTGGTACGCCTCCAACCATGTGTCCATCGTGCCCGTGGCGGGGGGCCAGCCCAAACCCCTGACCGCCGAGCTCGACCGCAACGTCGAGAGCCCGCGCTTCGCGCCCGACGGGGCCTCCGTCTACTTCGTGCTGGAGGAGGGGGGCAACGACCATCTCGCCCGCGTGTCCGTGAGCGGCGGTCCGGTCGAGCGGGTGGTGGCCGGCGAGCGCTCGATCGAGACCTTCGCGATCAGCCCCCGGGGGAAGATCGCGGTGCTGGAGAGCACGCCGCAACGCCCGCCGGAGATCTCGGCGGTCGAGGGGGGAGGGCTGCGGCGGCTGACCACGACGAACGACGACTTCCTCCAGGGCATCCGCCTCGGCGAGGTGAGGCGCTTCCAGGCCACCAGCGCCGACGGCACGAAGATCGACGCCTTCCTCACCCTCCCCCCGGACGCGAAGCCGGGCCGGAAGCTGCCGACGATCCTGCGCATCCATGGCGGCCCCACCGCCCAGTTCAGCACCGCGTTCCAGGCCGAGTGGCAGATTCTGGCCGCCCACGGCTACGCGGTGATCGGCGCCAACCCCCGGGGATCGACCGGCTACGGCAGCGCGTTCAGCCGGGCGATCTGGGCGGACTGGGGGAACAAGGACTACGCGGACGTGATGGCGGCGGTGGACGCCGCGATCGCCATGGGCATCGCCGATCCCGACCGCCTGGGAGTGGGCGGCTGGAGCTACGGCGGCATCCTGACCGACCACGTGATCACCCGCACCGACCGTTTCAAGGCCGCGACCTCGGGGGCCAGCGAGGTCAACTACCTCGCCAACTACGGCACCGACCACTACCAGCGGGAGTGGGAGGCCGAACTCGGGCTCCCCTGGAAGAACCCCGAGGGGTGGATGCGGATCTCTCCCTTCTTCCGCATCGACAAGGTCACCACCCCCACCCTCATCCTGGGCGGCGCCGACGACGTCAACGTGCCGCTGCTCAACGGCGAGCAGCTCTACCAAGCCCTGCGCCGCCTCGGCCGCGACACCGAGCTGGTGATCTACCCCGGCCAGAACCACGGCATCTCCAAACCGAGCTACCAGAAGGACCGCTACGAGCGCTACCTCGCCTGGTACGGCAAGTACCTGCTGGGCGAAGGCGCCAAGAAGGGGACCGCGACGGCGAAGGCGCCGTGAACGTATACCTAGAACGGCTGTAGGATGGGCGGGAAATGCCGCCCATCCTCCGCCCGTTCTGACCTTCGATGTACGACCAGTTCTACGGCTTCCGCGAGCCGCCGTTCAACATCACGCCCGATCCTCGTTTTCTGTTCTTCAGCGATCGCCACCGCGAGGCGTACAACCACATCCTGTTCGGTATTCGCGAGCGCAAGGGGTTCATCCAGATCACCGGCGAGGTCGGCGCGGGGAAGACGACGCTCTGCCGGGCGCTGCTCGACGAGCTGGGGCCGAGCT
>DASWQX010000638.1:0-8434 GCA_036403495.1 Thermoanaerobaculia bacterium | reverse complement strand
TAGAAATAGGTGCCGGTCAGGGAGTGGGCCGGCAGGTCGCGGAACACGAAGCCGCCGGTGATCGAGCACTCGGGCCCTTGGGGATATTCCAGCACGGGATCGACCGAGGTGACCGAACCGCAGTTCATGTTCATATCGCCGTTCGTGTCGTTGTAGGCATGGAAGCCCTCGCGGCAGTCCCAGCCGTAATTCCGGCCGCCGGCCGCCCCGGCGGCCTGGAAGTCGACCTCCTCATAAAGATCCTGCCCGACGTCCCCGATGTAGAGATCGCCGGTCTGCCGGTCGAAGCTGAAGCGCCAGGGATTGCGCAGACCGTAGGACCAGATCTCGTGAGCGCCGGCGCCGGCGGCGGCCGTGGCGAAGGGATTGGTGGGCGGGATGGCATAGGGCGAGCCGTGATCGACGTCAATGCGCAGGAGCTTGCCGAGCAGGGCGTTGATGTTCTGCCCGTTCTCGAACGGATCGCCGCCGCCGCCGCCGTCGCCGGTGCCGATGTAGAGATAACCGTCGGGGCCGAAGGCGAGGTTGCCGCCGTTGTGGTTGGCTTGGCTCGGGTGCGGGATCGTCAGCAGGACGAGGGCGCTGGTGCCGTCCGCGACGTTGGGGTTGGCGGAGACGTGATAGCGGGCGATCTGGATGGCGCCGTCGCTCTGCCGCGTGTAGTAGACGTAGAAGAAGCCGTTGGTCGCGTAGCTCGGATGGAAGGCGAGGCCCAGGAGCCCGCGTTCGCCGCAGCCGCCGGAGCAGGAGGAGCTCACCGCGGAGGTGTCGAGGAACGGAGTCGCCAGCACCTGGGCGCCGTTCCAGATCCGGATCTGGCCGGTCTGCTGCACGATGAACAGCCGCCCCGAGCGGTCTCCGGCATTGGTGACGCCGACGAGGTTGGGCAGGCTGCCGGTGACCTGCACGGTGGTGACGAAGGTGCCGGGCGCCGCCGCCGCGGGGTTCCAGGCCCCGAGGGTGAGCGCGAGGAGGAGGACCGGGAGCTGGAGGCGGGCGATCCGTGTCTGTTTCATGGAATGGATGTATAGCAAGAATTGCACCCATTCCGCGACTCGCCGCCTGTCTTCCGGGCCTCCCAGGCCCCCGGTCCTACACCTGCGGGATGTGGAACATGACCGACAGGAAGATCGCCATCTGCGCCCGGGTGACCGTGGTCTGGGGGCAGAACGTGCCGGTGCCGCACCCCGCCGTCACCCCGAGCGTCACCAGCTCCTTGATGAAGGGCTCGAAGGGGGTGGTGCAGGGGACGTCGGTGAACGGAGCCGGCGGACAGGTCGGATCCGTGGCATAGCCGGCGGTGACGATGAGGAAGACGGCCATCTGGTCGCGGGTCACCGCGCTGTTGGGGCAGTAGTTGCCGCCGCCGCAGCCGGCGGTCACCCCGCGGCGCACCAGCTCGTTGATCCAGGGCGCCAGCGGATTGGAGCAGGGCACGTCGGCGAAGGCCGCGGTGGTGCAGGGGGGCGGAACGTAGGCTCCCCCCTCCTTGGCGCGCAGCAGGAAGATCGACATGTCGCCGCGGGTCATCGCGCTGTCCGGACAATAGCGGAGCGGGTTACTGCCACAGACAGTGGGAACTCCGGCGGCCTCGAGCCCCTCGATGAAATGCCACGCCCAGTAGGAGGGGGGCACGTCGGCGAAGGTGAAGCTCGCCACGGTCACCGGCACCGGGATCGAGGTGTCCATGCCGTCGCCGTTAGAGACTTCGAGATGGGCCAGGTAGGTCCCGGCGGCCGTGGGAGTCCAGGTCGCCGGATTGCCGATCACAATGGTGTCGGCGGCCGGCGGCAGAATATGGGAGAAGATCCACTTGTGGGCCAGCGCGGGGCGGCCGGTGGCCGTGTCCTGGAGAGCGATGGGGAGGCCGACGCCGGTCAGGACGGGCAGCGTGGTCTGCGAGGTGATGTGAGGCACCGGATCGAGGACCGTCACGTTCTGGGTGATTGTGTTGCAACCGGTGGCGTTGCAGGCCTTGAGGGTCACCTGCTTGATCCCGGGAGAGGCGAAGCTGGCGGTCGGGTTCTGCGCCGTCGAGGTCAGTTGCGCCTGGACGGCGGCCGCCAGCGGCAGGAGCGCGAGAGACATGACAAAGGCCCTCCGGAAAGCCGGGGAGGGCTGAAGGTGAAACGACATCATCGATTCTTCTCCCGTGCTTCCGCCCTACCGCGGCGGATGCGTGGATGCAACTTGGCCTGGGATCGCCGCGGCGGGTGCCAACCTTCACCCGCCGCCCGGAGAGCCAGCCCAGCCAACCTACTGTGGAATCATTCGCACCGAGGAAGAATAGCAAGGGTCATACCCGTTTGGCTATACTGAAAATAAAGGACTTAGGCGGTGACGCCGCGGCGCGGCCGTCAATTAGTGCGCAAGCGGTTCGACAGAAATTGTCAGTCCATGATCCTCAGCTAGTATTCAGCGATCCGATGCGACTCTTCCGCCGCCCCCAGCGCTCCCTTCCGGCTCTGAAGGTCACCCTGCTCTCCGGACCCGACGACGCGCATCACAACCAGCTCTTCTTCTACAACTTTTTCGACCGGCAAGGCGTGCTGACCTGGCGGACGCTCCTCTACGAGCGCTGCCGGCCCGACGATCTCGATCGCTCTGACCTCGTGGTCTTCAGCCGCCCGCGATTTCCCGAGGTGCCGGCGCTGCTCGACCGCTGCCGCGCGGCGGGGGTGCCGGCGCTGGTGATGATCGACGACAACTGGATCGCCGCCGGCGAGGAATTCGCGCGCTTCGAGCGCCTCTTCACGCCGGGCAAGCCGGCGTTCGAGGTCTTCCTCGACAGCCTCCGGCGGGCGGATGCGGTGCTGGTCTTCAACCCGGTCCTGGAGGCGGAGGTGAGGCCCTTCGCGCGGCGGGTGCTGCGGCTGCCTCCCAACGTGGACCTCGCCCGCTTCGCCGTTCCGGCGGTCTCGCGGGAGCCGGGATTCGGGGTGGGGTTCGCCGGCTCGCCGCGCTGCGAGTCCTCCGGCTTCCGCGGCCTCGCCCGCTTCCTCGCCGACCGCCCGGACGCCCGGCTGCTGGTGATGGCGCACGAGGTGCCGGAGGAGTTGCGGGGAGTGCCTGGGGAGCGGTCGACCTTCCTCCCCTGGCGGCACGACTACGGCGCCTACGCCCGCGACCTCGCTGGCTGGCGCCCCGACGTGCTGATCGCGCCGCTCGACGCCTCGCGTTTCTCCGCCTCCAAGATCCCGATCAAATTCCTGGAGTCCGCGGCGGCCGGCGCGGCGGGGATCTACTCCAGCGTGCCCCCGTACACGGATCACGTGCGGGACGGCGAGACCGGCCTGCTGGTGGAGAACCGCGAAGAGGCCTGGGTGGAGGCCCTGGAGAGGCTCTACGCCGATCCCGGCCTGCGGCGGCGGATCGCCGGCGACGCTCTCGCCGAGGTGCGCGAGCGCTTCGCCACCGAGCGGGTGCTCCCCGATTTCCTCGCCGTGCTGCGAGAGGTGGCCGGCAATTGAAGATCGCCTATCTGGTCCACCAGTCGGGGGCGGGGAGCGAGAGGGTGGTGGCGAGCGTCCTCTCGGCGCTCGACCGCGAGCGCTTCGAGCCGCTCGTCATACTCCCCGTGGACGGTCCGCTGCGGGCCGAGATCGAGGCGCTGGCGATTCCCGTCCATATCCTGCCGCTCGGCTGGTGGATCCCGGCGACGCACTGGAGCGCCGGCGAGTTCCTCGCCCAGCTCGCGGGGGTCAGCGAGCGGACGGACGCCCTCGCGGCGCTGCTGGAGGGGGAGCGGGTCGACCTCGTCCACACCCATTTCATCGTCACCCTCGAAGGGGCTCTCGCGGCGGCCCGGCTGGGGCTGCCCCACGTCTGGCAGAGCCGCGGCTTTTTCGGCGGCGGCTTCCCGCCGGTCTGGTTCGACGATACGAGGTTCATCTTCTCGGTCGTCGACCTCCTGGCGGACGCGCTCCTCTGCGTCTCGCGCGGAGTCGAGGCCCAGGCCGCCGAGGTCTGCCGGCTCGCCGCCCGGCGGGTGATCCACGACAGCTTCGACCTCGACGCCTTCCTCGCCCAGCCGGTGGAGGAGCCGGCGGCGCTGCGGGCGCGCTACGGGATCGCGGACGGCGCGCGGGTGGTGGCCTGCGTCGGCGGCATCCAGCGGCGCAAGGGGCAGCTCGACCTTGTGGAGGCCGCCCCGGCGCTGGTGCGCGAGTTTCCCGGCCTGGTCTTCGCGCTCGCCGGCACCGCCGGGGACGCCGAGTACCTGGCGGCCCTCGAAGCGCGCGTCGCGGCGCTGGGGCTCGAACGGCAGATCCGCCGGATCGGCGTCGAGCCCGACATCCGCAACCTGCTCTCGGTGTCGGAGGCGCTCGTCCACCCTTCCCATTCGGAGGGGTTCGGGCTGGCGATCCTGGAGGCGATGGCCTCAGGCCTGCCGGTGGTGGCCACCCGCTGCGGCGGGCCGGAGGAGACGGTGGAGGATGGAGTCTCCGGACTGCTGGTGCCCGTCGCGGATCCGCCGGCGCTCGGCGCCGCCCTCCGCCGCCTGCTCGCCGACCCCGATGGGGCGCGGGCGATGGGGCGGGCCGCCGCCGTCCGGGCGCGCGCCTTCAGTGTGGAGGCGACGGCGCGGCGGACGGAGGAGGTCTATCTCGGGCTCGCCCGGCCTTCGGAGGAGATCCGCGCACTCCGGTCACGGCTCGCCGACTTCGTCGTGGACGAGCTGCTCACCCGGAGCCGGCGGGCCGCCGCGGCAGCGGGCCCTCCAGCAGCGCCGCCACCCTTGCCACGTACTCCTCCTCGCGGTAGTTGGCCCGCACGTCTGCGAAGGCGTTTCGGCGGATCGAACCCCTGAGCTCCGCGTCCGCGGCCAGCTCCAGGATCGCCTCGTACCAGGCCTGCTCGCTCTCCGCCGGGACCACCAGGCCGGTCTCGCGGTGGACGACGGTGGTGCGGTAGATCTCGGCGTCCGCGTAGATGCCGGCGATGCCGGCCGCGGCGTACTCCCGGTACTTCGCGTTGTTCTTACCGCGGTTGAACTCCAGGTCGCGCAGCGGCGCCAGGCCGATATCCCAGTCGAGGGCCGCGAGGGTCCGGCGGTACTCGGCGTAGTCCGAGCGCCAGGGGACGTGGGAGACCTCCGGGCGGCCGGCTAGGGGCCCCGGGAGGAAGCCGAGGAACTCGAAGTGGAGGGGGCTCCCCTCGTCGAGGAGGCGGAGGATGGCCCGCACCGCCGGCGCGAGGTCGTCGTCCTTGAAGGCGCTGCCGAGGAAGCCGACGGTGAGCGGCCGGTGCTCGTCGACCGAGTTTAGCGGGTCGAGCGCGTCGCGGTCGAGGATCTGGAACGGCCGGATCGCCGTCACCCGCGGGTTGAACGGCAGGAGCGAGCGGACGGCGGGCTCGGCGTAGACCTTGACGGCGTCGGCGAGCCGCAGCATCGCCTCGATCTCCGGCCGGGCGGCGCCGAAGATTTGCCGCCAGGGGTTCGCGGGATCGGCGAACGCCTGGTCGACGAGCAACAGGTTGTCGTCGAGGTCGTAGACCGTGCGGGCGCCGGCCCCGGCGGCGGCGCGCAGGATCTCCAGGCTCCGTTTTGAGATTCCCCGCACGGAGATCACCGCGTGGAAGCTGTGGAGGTCCTCCGTTTTCACCTCGGAGGCCGGGCGCAGCAACCAGCTCCGGCCGGTCGCGGCTTCGAGGCGGGGGAGGGCGTACCGCCAGTAGAGGAAGACCGAGGTGGTGTCGTTGTCGTAGGTCACCAGCACGCGCTTGCGCCGCCCGATCGACCAGTAGAGGCGGGAGAGCGGGCGGTAGATCCCCAGCTTGTCGGCCCCCTCGCGCAGGCGGCCGCGCCGGGAGGGAGCCGCGGGCTCGACCGGTATCCCCAAGGAGACGGCATCGGTCGCCTTCTGACCCAGGGCCTGGTTGTAGAGCGCGAAGAGCTCGCTCGCCGCCCGCTGCGAGTGGAAGTCGCCGCGGGCGAGCCGGTAGGCCGCCTGGACGATCCGCGCCCGGTGATCCGGCTCGAGGTTCAGGGCACCCTCCAGCGCCGCCGCCAGCTCGGCCGGCGAGTCTCCTGAAAAGAGGAGCCCGGTGACGCCGTCGGTCACCAGCTCCCGCGCGCCGGGGGAGTTGGAGAGGACCAGCACGCCCGCCGCGAACGCCTCCCGCACGCCCGCCGGAACCTCCGCGCTGCCGCTGGTGTCGAGCAGCAGGTCGGCGCCGGCCAGGATCTGCGCGAAGCCCTCCGACGCCCGGAGCACGCGGGCCTGGGCGCCGAGGCCCAGCTCGTGGATGGCGCGCCGGGCGCGGGTGGAACCTCCCCAGACCGTGAGGTCGGCCGCCAAGCCCCGCCGGTGGAGGATGTACAGCGCCTCGATCGCCGCCGTCTGCCGGTCCCCCTCGCCGAGCGGTCCGAGCATCGCGATCCGGCTCCGGTAGGGCTCCGCTGTCCCCACCGCTGAGAGCACCCGGCGCAGACCCAGCGCGAAGACCTCCCGCGGCACCCAGGCGGGTCCCGGACCCGCGAAGACCAGGGCCGGCGGGTCCCCTTCCTCTCCCTGCTCTTCTCCGGCGTCGACGCCATATTCGCGGGCGATCGCCGAGGTTCCGGGGATCGCGTGGCGGACCCGCGGGCGTCCCTCCTTCCCCCGGGACTCGCGGGTGGCGGCGTGGAATTCCGTCGCGCGCACCGCCGCCTCGTGGAGATGGATCTGGGCCCGCTCCGTGTACTCCAGCCGCACGTGCTCCACTGCCCGCCGCCGCAGGAGGTCGAAGCGCTCCGCCGGCATGGTCACCGCGTCTCGGATGGCAACGTACCAGGCCTCCGGATCGTTGGTCGCCTTCAGGCAGGTCAGGCCGTGGGGTAGAGCGCTGTACACGGCGACGTCCGAGAAGATCCCCAGGGCCCCCGCCACCGCCGCGTGGTAGTACTGGCTGGGCGCCTTGGCGAGGCGCGGGCGCGGGGCGGTGAGCAGCGGGATCAGCAGGATGTCGAAGCGGGCGCCCCGCAGCCGGTCGATGAACTGCGGATAGCTGAAGGTGTAGGGGCGCTGCGACACCGGCGAGGCGAGCGGCGGGAGCCCGGCGGCGTCGATCCCCCAGAGGTCGAACTCCAGCCGGTCGCCGAATTCCTCGGAGATCCTGCGCAGCGCGCTCCAGATCCCCCGGAACTCCTCGATCCGGTAGGGGTCGCCGGCGTAGCCGATCCGGATCCGCCCGCCGGCGCCGCGCGGCGGCAGATCGCGGGGGAGCCAGCTCTCCGGGACGGCGCCGTTATGGGGCACGATCCGCGGGTTCAAGGGGCGCACCGACTCGTCGATCACCGGGTTGGTCAGCCAGACCGCGTCGGCGCCGGCGAGCTGCGCCTCGAGGTCGGCGCGCCGCTCGCCTCCCGGGCCGAGGGCCTCGAAGGGGAAGCCGTACTCGTGCAGGTGGAGGAGGTCGTCGTCCAGGTAGTAGCCGGCCGGGATCCCCGCCGCCCTGGCTTCCGCCAGCACCCGCGTTCCGGGGTCGGTGACGGTGCGCACCAGCAGGAGGAGGCCGGCGTCCCGCTCCCACCCCGCGGCGATCTGGAGGAGGGGCTGGTAGTGCATCTTGGACACCCCCCTAGCCGCGGAGGGCGCGTCGTACTGACCGGCGCACATCTCGAACGAGCCGTAGAAGGAGTCCATGGTGACCAGAACGTTCAGGATGCTGCGCGGCACCGTGCCGGCGGCCGGCGGCGGCGGCGCCAGGTGCGGAAAGGCGTGGCGGAGCCGGCGCTGCCAGGGCACGATGGCGTCCGTCTCCAGGCGCCGCCGGAAGTCCCCGGGGACCTCCACATCGCCGATCCGCGCGCCGTCGACCTCATAGCCGCGCCAGCGCCCCGGGGTGAGCAGGGCGTCGCGCGGGATCGCGTGCAGGAAGCGGAAGAGGGGGAGCTCGAAGGGGACGGTGACGCCGAGGGAGACGGCGTCGGTCGCCACGGTCGCCCGCGAGACCCGCCGCTCGATCCCCAGGAACGGGGCGTGGCGGGCGAGGCGCAGCCAGAGGTCCCAGTCGCAGAGCCGCCGCATCCCCACGTGGCAGTCGTAGAGGCCGTGGCGGTCGAACAGCCCGCGCGGGACCAGCACGGAATTGTTGGCGAGCCGGTTCTCGAACGACAGGGTGAGCAGGTGGACCGGCACGTCCGGCAGCTCGCGGCTCCATCCGTCGGCCCGCTCCAGCAGCGCCGAGCCGAAGACCACCGCCTCGTCCCCCGCGTCGTCCGCCCGCGCCCGCTCGACCAGGGCCTCCAGGGCCCCCTCCAGCCACTCGTCGTCGTCGAACTGGAAGGCGATGAAGCGGCCGCGGGCGAGCTCGATCCCCTCGTTGACCCGCAACGCCGGCAGGCCGCTGTTGAGGTCGTGGCGCACGTAGATCACCCGCGGATCGGCGGCCTGGACGGCGAGGATCAGCTCCCGGCTGCCGTCGGTCGAGCCGTCGTCGACGACGATCA
>DASWQX010000637.1:0-5119 GCA_036403495.1 Thermoanaerobaculia bacterium | reverse complement strand
CTGTGGGTGAAGAGCGCCTTCACGAAGCCGGCGACGAAGACGTCGAAGCCCTGGAGACGGACGTCCTTGCGGACCCCCTTCTGCTGCTCGCGGTCGCGGAACTCACCGTCGAACAGCAACGCGCCGGCGGAAGCATCCATGCTCAGCCCCGCCGTCGCTCAGGCCTGCTCGAGGGCGAGGGAGCGCTCCGGCGCGGCCGGGCCGGGCTCCGCGGTCGGCGCGAACAGGCCGTCGAGCAGGAACTCGACGGGCCTGCGGGTCAGCAGGCGGTCGAAGAAGAGGGAGACCCCGGCGCTCCCCGTCGAGTAGTCGCAGCTGATCTTCCAGAGATCGGCGCCCGGGAAAGCCATTCCCCCATCCCTGTCCAGGTGGAACAGCATGACCCCGGCCGCCACCGTACCCGCGGCCGTCATGCACTCCTCGGCGTCGATGCCGTGGTTGGCCATGTCGATGAGGAACTCGCCCAGGCCGGTCAATCCGAAGCCCCGGTTGGGGAAGATCGCGTACTTGCGGATCGCGGCCTGCTTGATCTCCTGCAGGTAATGATCGTAGCGCTCGTTCGCCCCCAGGCGATGGTAGCGCAGCAGGGCCGTGCCGACCCCGGCGCTGCCGTACCGCCAGTAGGGCACCAGGGTGCGCTGGGGCCCGGTGCGGCTCGGCCAGAGCAGCCCCTCGCCGAGGTCCACGGCCTGCGCGAGGTCGTAGTCCAGGGCCTGCCGTCCGACGGCGAGGAACTCCTCGTCGCCGGTGGCGAGGTAGAGATAGAGCAGGAAGAGGCTCACCCCGGCCGCGCCGTGCGCGTAGCCGAACAGGATCTCGTCCGTGTCGGTGGCCCAGTGGCAGCCGGCCTCGTCGACGATGCGCTGCTCCAGTAGCTGGCGCCCCGCCGAGATCGCGGCCTCCAGGTACTGCGGCTCGCCGAACTCCTGATGGAAGCGGAGCTGCGCCATGCCCCAGCCGGCCAGCCCGTAGAAGACGTCGTAGGTCTGCGGGATGGGGTGGGCGGCGCTGTCGGCAAGGATCTTCCGCGCCCGCTCGGGGTGCCCCAGCTCCAGCAGCGTCCAGGCGATGCCCGCCATGCCGATGTACAGCCCCGGCGAGCAGGTCTGCGGCGTGATCTCCTTGCGCAGGATCCAGTCCATCACCGGCTCGGGGACCTCGCCGTTGACCGTGTGCAGCGCGTAGGCCGTGCCGCACGCTCCGTAGGCGATGCCGAGCGGATTGGTGGCGAACACCTTGGGGTCGCAGGGGAACAGACGGTCGTTCCGCCCGTAGCTGGCCTGGGCGAGGGTGTAGCTCGTCATCCGCGAGACCGCGTCGCGCAGCTCGGCCGCCGGCACCGGCTCCGGCTGGTAGATCTTCAGCTCCCGCACCGGCGACGGGTTGGCGAGCGTCGCGATCACCTCGGCCGGCGCCGGGCGCTCGGACGGCTCGCGGCTGGTCAGCCGGTTCATCAGGTCGACCAGGCTCTCCGGGAAGCCGTAGGCGTCGCCGATCGAGCGGATGAACCCGTGATGCATGTACTGGTCGAGGCCGAGCGCGGCGTGCATCGGCATCAGGTAGGCCAGCATCAGGGCGCCGAGCGAGAAGTAGTCGTTCTCGAACTGCGGCGTGTCGCTGGAGAAGTGGTCGGAGGAGGCGAAGCCCGGGGTGAACAGATTGCTCATCGCGTCGACGCCGAGCTCGCAGGCCGCCTCGAAGTCCACCAGCCGGACCAGGTTGTCCTTGAGGATGATCACGTTGGTGGGCGACAGGTCGCGGAACACGATGCCGTGGCGGCCGAAGGTCTCCAGGATGCGCGCCAGGTTGGTGAAGACCACCCGGAACTCGCCGTAGAACTCGTCGAAATGGGTCGGCGACGGCCGCGAGAAGCGCGCCACGTTGTGCAGGATCGAGTGCTGCCGGATGGTCATCCCGTCGAGGAACTCCTCGACCAGGAAGTGGTGCTCCCACTCCTGGAACAGGTCGATGGCGCGCGGTCCGGTCTCCGTCCCGTCCAGCAACTTGAGCAGCCGGAACTCCTTGGCGAGGAGGTCCTTCGACTCCGTGCCGGCTTGGTCGACGTTGGTCATCGGGCGGGCCTCCTTGATGACCACCTTCTCCTGCGTCTCGTTGTCGAGCGCCACGTAGAGCCCGCCGGAGTTCGTGTGCCGCAGGGCGGCCTGGGGGGAGTAGCGCCCGTCCTTCAGGGTCGTCCGCGGCGGCTCGGGAGGCGGGCCCTCCTTGGCGAAGGGGTCCTTCACCCAGGGGGGCAGGTTGAACCACGCCTGGCGGCGGTCGGGGATCTGCTGGCCGTCCGGCGCCGTCAGGTAGGGCTGGCGGTCCCCCCGCGCATTGAGGGAGGCGCGGGGCTGGATGCCGCCATAGCGGTAGAACACGCACTTGCTGTCCGCGTACCGCCGGTCCGACAGGATGTAGGGCCCCTCGTGCCCCTTCGTCGCCTGGTGCAGGGTCTCGATCAGCGACTTGAAGTGGTCGTCGTCGAAGGGATAGACGGTCATGCACTTGCCGGCCCCGCCGCGCTGCCACTGCTTGCTGGTCAGCAGCGACAGGATGGTGGGCCCGGCGGCGATCTTGAACGACGTCTTCTGCTCGACCAGGACCGGGATGGCGGCGCGCAGGAGCTCGTCGATATTGCGGGTGATCGCGGAGAGGTGGATCTTCCACCCCTGCGGGATGATGATGGCGGCGGGAGGCATGCAATGGAGCCAGATGCTGTCCCGGACCACTCCCCATTCCGCCGGCAGCAACTCGGCCAGTTTGCGGCGGTATTGCGTCTCTTCCGTCGCGAAAAGATCCAGCGGCTCGTAGAATTCAGGATGGGCTAATGAAAAGGTAAATTTCTCTATGCTCGACATCGGCGGCTCGGACTCTTGAAAGCACGGAGGGCGGCAGCAAGCGCGCCGCCCTCCGCATCGGATTTAGTTCTGATCCACGCAGCCGGCTTCGGGAACGAAGACCGAGGAGGAGCTGCAGCCGCTGGAGCTGCAGGTCGACCAACACATCTCGTCGTCGAGAGGATCAGCGATCGAGGCCAGGCCCTGCAATGCGAGAACGTTTTCCATTTTTCTTCTCCTTTGTTAACCGACGGCAGCACCATGCGCCGTGTCCCGCCTATGAGGCGGGTGACTCCTGAGGGTGACGGCGACGACTCAGCCGGTCGGCCCTGCGTTCTGTCGCAGAAGAACTAAATCAGGGTTTTTCCCAGGAGCATAATGTTCTGTCTTTAACCCTGTCCATGATGATAAATGTGCAGGCTGCTGCCTGTCAAGCTAAAAAAAATATATCGATCCTGAAGGATCGGCGTGAATTATTGAAGCTTGCGGGATTGCGAGGCGAACGGCCACGGCGGGTGCCGTAGCGGAAGGGGAAGGGGGGACGGGAGGCCGGCGGAACACCGCCCGCCTCCCGTCGGATGGGGGTGATCAGCAAGAGGCCTGCTGGTCGACGTCGGCGATAAAAACCGACGACGAGTTGCAGCTACTGGAGCTGCAGGTCGACCAACACATCTCATCGTCGAGCGGGTCAGCGATGGACATGAGGCTCTGCAGTGCGAGGATGGATTCCATGGGGCGCTCCTTTCGGGTTGTAGGTCCATTGATCTGAGTGCGAGCCGCGCCGCCAAGCGAGACAAGAAAAACTGGGTCGATTTCATGTTAGATATCTCGCATCGTCTCAATCGTTGACGGGCAGGACTAGCGCCGGCGAACGACCCCATCCGGTTTTCCCCTCACTTGTGATAGCTTCCCCCGGATCTTCCCGGCGGGTCCACATCGGGTCCCCCTTGCCTTGGAGCCTTCGTGGACCACCAGGGGAAGCCCGGAGGTTCCAAACCGTCAGCGCGACGTCCTTTCGGCCCGGCCGTAGCCGGGCGGGAGGCTCCCGGCTCGCGCTGTGAATTTGTGTAGGTTTTGCCACGGATTTCTGGAGGAAATATGCCCAAACACGCACCCCTCGCCCGGATCGGCCAGCTCCTGAAGCGGCTGTCGACGCTCGGGCTGATGGCGCTGTTCGCCATCCTGACCGCCACGCCCGCCTCCGCCAGCGAGGCCGATCTCGTGCTGCCGGACCTGTCGAATCCGAACGTGACGTTCTTCGGCATGACCGGGCACAACCTGCTGCTGGGCGGCCTCGGCGTCTGCGTCCTCGGGTTGCTCTTCGGGCTGGTGATGTACACCCAGCTCAAGAACATGCCCGTGCACCGCTCGATGCGCGAGATCTCCGAGCTGATCTTCGAGACCTGCAAGACCTACCTCACCACGCAGGGCAAGTTCATCCTCCTGCTCGAGCTGTTCATCGGCATCGTGATGTTCGTCTACTTCTACACCCTGCGCGGCTACAGCCTGGGCAAGGTGATCACGATCCTGATCTTCAGCCTGATCGGCATTGGCGGCAGCTACGGCGTCGCCTGGTTCGGCATCCGGATCAACACCTTCGCCAACTCGCGCTCGGCCTTCGCCAGCCTCCGCGGCAAGCCGTTCCCGACTTACGCGATCCCGCTGAAGTCCGGCATCTCCATAGGCATGCTGCTGATCAGCGTCGAGCTGCTGATGATGCTCGGCATCCTCCTCTTCGTGCCGCGCGACTACGCCGGCCCCTGCTTCATCGGCTTCGCCATCGGCGAGTCGCTGGGCGCGGCGGCCCTCCGCATCGCCGGCGGCATCTTCACCAAGATCGCCGACATCGGCTCGGACCTGATGAAGATCGTCTTCAACATCAAGGAGGACGACGTCCGCAACCCCGGCGTCATCGCCGACTGCGTGGGCGACAACGCCGGCGACTCGGTCGGCCCCACCGCCGACGGCTTCGAGACCTACGGCGTCACCGGCGTCGCGCTGATCACCTTCATCCTGCTGGCGGTCAACGCTTCGGTCGCCGGCCCCGACTTCCAGACCATCCAGACCCAGCTCCTGGTCTGGATCTTCGCCATGCGCGTCATGATGATCGTCACCAGCGCCGTCTCCTACTTCATCAACGAGACGATCGCCAAGGCGCGCTACAGCCAGGCCGAGACCATGAACTTCGAGACGCCGCTGACGACGCTCGTGTGGCTGACCTCGTGCATCTCGGTGGTCCTGACCTACCTCGTCTCGTACCTCATGATTCCCGAGCTCGGCGG
>DASWQX010000636.1:0-2245 GCA_036403495.1 Thermoanaerobaculia bacterium | reverse complement strand
CGGCCTGCGCCGCGCCCTTCCTGCTGCCGCTCTGGCGGCAGCCGCGCGCCTACCTGCTCGACGCGGAGAACGGCTACCGCTACGTCTCGGCCGCCGCGGTCCGCCTGCTCCCGTACGAGACCACGCAGTCGCACCTGAAGCCGGGGGGTGGCGAGGACTTCATGCTCGGCAAGCTCTGGATCAAGCCGCTGGCGACCAGCGTCCACGCCGCCGAGGACGGCTCAAGCATCCGTTTCGAGACCGGCCGGGGCGAGTTCCTGGTCGGGAGCACCCGCCGCCTGCCCGGCCTGCGGCTGATTGCCGCTCCGCCGGCGCCGGCGAGGATCGACGTCCAGGGCGCCACGCTGCGGGCGAGCCACCTCCGCCCCGGCGGCGGCTCGGTCACCCTCCTCGACCTCGGGCGCCCGCGCGCGGTCCACCGCATGTGGTGGAGCGAGGACGAGAGCCCCTTCTACATCTATGAGATCCGGCTGGACGCGCCGGCCGCCTTCGCCTTCCAGCTCCAGCCCCTGGCGCCTTCACCGGCAGAGGGGAGATAAGTCGACATGCGCAAGAAGCTCCTCCTCTCCGCCATCTCGATCCTCATCACCCTCCTCGCCGCCGAGGCCGCGCTCCGCATCCTCGGGGTCGGCGCGATCGGCCGCGGCTCGCCCTGGTTCGCGGGGGGGAATCATCAGCGTTTCCTCGTCCAGCCCGACCCGGTGAACGGCTACACGCTGCGCCCCGAATTCCATGGCCACGAGATCGCGCTGGGCGGGGAGTTCAACGTGCCGGTCGCCATCGACGGCGCGGGGCTCCGCGTGCAGCCGCATCCGGCGCCCTTCCGTCCCTGCATCCTGATCGTCGGCGATTCGATGACGTTCGGCGAGGGGGTGCCCGAGGACGGCACCTACCCGGCACGGCTGGAGAGGAGGCTCGGCGTGCGCGTCTACAACGCCGGCGTGCCGGGCTACAGCAGCGCGCAGATGCTCGGCCGCCTGCGGCGCTACCTGCCGACCCTCCAGCCCACGCTGGTGGTGATGACCCTCTCCCCGCTCTGGGACCGCCAGCGCATCGCCGCCCCCTTCGCCTACAGGGACGGCTTCATCGTCGGCCAGGCCTACGTGGACCGCCTCATCCTGCTCGACGGCAACCTCTACCTGCGCGAGACCAAGCTCCCCGTCCTGGGCACCGCCACCGCCTACGCCGAGCGCTATTCGAACCTCGCGCGCCTCGCCCTCCCCACGCTGGCCGGCGCCGCCCGCAAAGTCTTTCTCCACCCCCAGCAATCCCCCGCCGGGGCCGGCGACGTCGAACCCACCGTCCGCAACCTCCAGGCGGCCCGGCAGCTCGCCGATCTCTCCGGAGCCCGCTTCCTGGCCCTGCTGGTCGACGACCGGGGAGCGGATTTCCACCGTGATCGTCAGCGGCTCCAGGCCCGTCTTCAAGCCCTGGGGATTCCCTACCTGGCCGCCGACGACCTCATCCCGGCCGCCCGCTGGCCGCTCCTCCGCTACCCTCTCGACACCCACTGGAACGCCGCCGGCCACGCCGCCGTGGGCCGGGCGCTGACGCCGCGGATCAAGGCTCTGCTCGGCGGTCACCCTTCCGGTCGGTAGACGAAGAATGGGGGCTGCCGCACCTAGCCGCACCTATTGGAGACGACCCGCCGGCCCGGTTGCCTTCGGCAGTTGCCGCAAAGCGCCTGGTCTTCGATGATATGATTTCTCGAATTGATTCTTTGTGTCATTTTGTTTCGAATGTATCGGATACTTGGCTCACCGGGCCAGAATGTAGCCTGCCATCGAAGCGATGGACCTCGGAGCTGAGGGAATTGCCCAAAGCACCCAAGCCCGGGAGTCGGTGGCCATAGATACCGAGCGTAAGCCGTAACTGCTGAAGGAGTCGGTCGGTGGGATTGCAGACGGTACCTTGAAGAAGTACCCCTCCCTATTGTAATCCACGAGCAGGTCTAGCGAACTCCGAAAGCGGGGCTCGTATTGAGCTGCCCAATCGGACAACTCGGTGGAGGCGAATGCAACTCCGAGGTTGAAGAATTGTTGGCAAACTCAGACCTCACGACCCCGCTTCTTCGAGTTGGAGAACCAATGGATGGAATTTTTCGGGACGGTCGGCACCGCGCAACACGTCATGGAAGCTATTGAGTACGACGCGCACTCAGCTTTGATGCCATGACACCAAAAGGACCGAGCGGGTCTGGTTTCTCACGAAGTGGATGGCGAGCATTATTAACCACGTGTTCGTT
>DASWQX010000635.1:0-8919 GCA_036403495.1 Thermoanaerobaculia bacterium | reverse complement strand
GCTCCACATGCGGGCGGTGCCATCGGCCGAAGCAGTAACGATGCGGGACCCGTCTGGTGAAAAGGTCGCCGAGCGGAGCGGTCCCTGGTTTCCATTTAGGACGATGCTGGTCCAAAAACCTTTCCTATCTGAGCTCCAAACCCGTGCAGTTGTGTCATCAGACGCGGTGACGATTCGGGCGCCATCCGGGGAGAAAGATGCCGAATGGACAGGCCCTTTGTGCCCTTCCAGGGTGACACTGTGCCAGGCGCCACCCCGGCTTCGACTCCATACGCGAGCAGTCTTGTCATTTGAGGCGGTGATGATACGGGCGCCATCCGGGGAGAAAGATACGGAGGCGACAAAACCTCGATGTCCTTCTAGAGAACTACTGACCCAGACGCCACTCTTGGCTTGGCTCCAAACGCGGGCGGTACCGTCCTCGGACGCGGTAGCGACGAAGGCGCCGTTTGGAGAAAAGGAAACCGATGTCACGGCGGCTTGATGACCATTCAGAGCGGCGACTCTGGTCCAAACGCCGTCTTTGCCTCGGCTCCACATGCGAGCAGTTTTGTCATCCGAGGCAGTGATGACGCGGGCGCCGTCCGGAGAAAAAGACGCTGATCGGATCGCGTCTTGGGATTGTTCTAGGGTCTCCCTGTTCCATGCGCCGCCCTGGACGTGGCTCCACACTCTGGAAGTTTTGTCCCATGACACAGTGATAATGAGGGCTCCGTCCGGAGAGAAGGACGCTGCGGTGACAGGGCCTTGATGGCCCTGCAGTGCCACGCTGTGCCAAACGCCGTCTTCACTCTGGTTCCACACGCGGGCAGTGTTGTCCGATGACGCGGTGACAATAAAATTACCGTCCAGGGAGAAAGACGCCGAGGTGATCAACCCTTGATGGCCTTCCAAGGCGATACTGCGCCAAGCGCCGTCGCCGCCTTGGTTCCACACGCGAGCAGTGCCCTGAGACGTGGTTACGATGTGAATACTGTCCGGGGAGAAGGACGCCGAGGTGACCGGGCCTTGGTGGCCCCGCAGTGCCACGCTGTACCAAGCGCCGTCCTCAGCTTGGCTCCAAACTCGAGCGGTCTTGTCCCACGACGCGGTGACGATTCGGGTACCGTCCGGGGAGAAGGCCGCCGAGGTGACCTCGCCTTGATGACCTTCCAAGGCCATGCTGTGCCAGGTACCGTCTTCACCTTCGCTCCACACCCTCAAGGTTTTGTCCTCTGACGCTGTGGCGATGCGCGCACCGTCCGGGGAGAAGGAAGCCGAGGTGATCAAACCTTTATGGCCCTTAAGAGCGGTACTGTGCCAGTTGCCATCTTTGCCTTGGCTCCACACGCGGGCAGTGTTGTCAAGCGAACTGGTGAGTACACGGGCGCCATCCAGAGAGAAGGATGCCGAAGTGACCGCGCCTTGATGTCCCTGTAATGCAACGCTGTGCCAGGTGCCGTCCCGGCCTAAGTTCCACACTCGGGCGGTTTTGTCCCACGACGCAGTGACGATACGCGCACCGTCCGAAGAGAAGGACGCCGAGTTGAATGGCCCTCCTTCCAGAGCGACACTACGCCAGACGCAATCCTCTCCCCGGCTCCACACCTGGGCAATTTTGTCTCCCGAAGTGACGATGTGAGCACCGACGGGCGAGAAAGACGCAAAGCTTCCCGCACCAGTGAGTTGAGCTTCCAGCCGGGAGAAATATGCCGAGCGGCCGAGCTGAATCTCGGCATCGACCGAAGATGGCGTAAACCACGTGCCTTGGCTCGCGACAAGAGCGAGCCGCACGGCGCTGTCATAGTGGCCTGTTTCGAAAGCCTCCTTAGCTTTGCTGGCAATAAACTTCGATGTCTGCCGTGCCAGGTCTCTCCGCTCCACCACCACTTGCCAACCTCCCACGAGCGTGACGAGCGCCACAACCGACAGCAAGACGCCCACCCGCCGCTGCATGGTGCGTTGGCGGGCCAAGCGATGCTCTTCGGCATCGCGCGCATCGGTCTCAGACTTCCGACAGGCATCGAGGTAGGCACGCGGCACGCCATTAAAGACATTGGCGAAGTCTTCACGCCGTGCGACAGCTTCAGCCTCGGCGAGGCGAGTGCTCCGGTGGTCGAGCCAACTGGCCCCTTGGGAATTCTGATTCCAGGCTGAGGACGCGCGGGCGATCTCCTGCTGGATCTCAAGGGTTGCTCGCTCCTGATCGTGCCATCTGCGTAGGGTCGGCCAGAGACGCAGCAGCGCCTCGTGAGCTACCTCGATGACGGTTGCGGTGCCGCTCGCGAGAGCACGGCGGTCGACCACGAGAAGGCGGCGATTGACCAGTCGATCGACCAGCCCTCGCGTTTCGCCGGGGAGGTCGGACAGTCGCGCGGTGCGACGCACCGGCTCGCCATTGGCCTCGTTGACTCCCATGAGGTGCGGCACGAAAGCACGCTTGAGGAGTGCCTCGCGCGCGGGGGCGTCGGCGGGGATATGGGGATCGGCATCAGGATTGGCGAAGGCCTCGGCCACGGCGGCCTCGATCGAGCCCTGCACGCCGCCGAGCGCGTCGTAGTCGGCGCGGGTGAGCTCGCCGTCGCCGCCGTGCTCGACGTAGAGCCGCTCCAGAGTGAAACCGAGCAGCGGCAGCGCGTCTTCATCCTGGGATTCGGCGAGGAGAGCTTCGACCAACTCGGGTTCGAGAGAAAGCGGCCGGCCTGCGTCGCTCGCTCGATCGGCCGGACCCTCGATCACGCTACGGTAGTTGCCCGGGGCGAGGGGCGGCAGGTTGAACGGAACCTGCGGCACGCAGGCCAGTGCCTCGGCGGTTTGCAACGGCTCGTAGGAGTCGGAGCGGATGGTGACCAGGGCGATCGTCTCGGGGCCATTGCGCAAGATGTCCGCCAGGCGCGCGAGGAAGAGGCCAGCTTCGGCAGCGCCGGTTTCGCTGTGCTGATCGCCGCGGACGGTGGTGAATAGTTCCTCGGCCTGATCGATCGGCACGACGAGGGTAGGGGGCTTGGCGTCCCCTGGCAGGCCTCTGGCGGCGGCCTCGCTCAGGTTGGCGAGCCGACGAAGGCATCCGGTGCCATCGGACTCCAGGTCATTGCGCAACTCGGCGTGTGTAACGGAGAGACCGGCATTCCGATGCGCAACCGCGAGCACGGCGAGCAGCCCTTCGGCGCCCCACATCGCCGCGCTGCGCGGCCGGAGGACCGGGAGCGGCAGGAAACGGCGGTCGTCTCGGGCGAGTCTGGGTAGCAAGCCGGCGCGCAAGAAGGAAGATTTTCCGGATCCGGAGGCGCCGAGGAGGACGACCAGAGACGGGCCGCCGCGGTCGCGCAGATCGGCGAGACGCTCGTGCGCTCGCACCAGGTCGGCGTCGCGGCCGAAGAAGACACCGGCATCGGGAAAGTCAATGGGCTCCAAGCCGCGATACGGCCTGCGCGGCGTGCCGTCCACCTCGTGCTCGGCGTTCGGATCGGGCCAGGAGAAACTCTCCGTATCGAAGCTGGTCAGCCCGGCCCGGCCGAGCCCGAGCCGCAGGCTTTCGAGTCCCTCGTGGGAGAATTGCACCGGAGTGGGGACATAGGCGGGCGGAGGCTTCACCGAAAAGAGTTCCAAGCTCGAGCCGTGGGTGAGGTCGGTGAACTGCCAGACATCTCTCATCTCGGCGGGAACTTCAGTGACCTCGGTGTCGTCGATGACGAGCCAGAACAGCGGGCGCTCCTGCTTTCGTGCCTCCAGAAATTCCAGCCGGCAGTACTCCGATGCGAGCCAAGCGCGCGAGAGCACGAAGAGTACGGCTTTGCAGCGCTGGGCGCTCTCTTGCAGACGATCGAGCCAACGCTGACCCGAGACCAGGCCGCGCTGCGGGTCGATGTCGAGAAAGAGATCGTCCCAGCCGCGCGTGACGAGCCAATCCCGCAACGCTAAAGCCTCAGCGTTGTTCGCGCTCGAATGGCTGATGAAGATCCGCGCCATGGTCAGAAGATTCCTTTGTACGGAGCTACAAGAAGTCTATCAGCCCGATTCCAGCCTTCCGCGAGCAACTCCTGACAGCCACAAGTTGCCCCCTGCGGCGAATCCACCCCATAATCTCCGCAGGAGACGCGGAGAATGTATATCCATGAGCTTCAAAACTGGCCCCGATTCCACTGGAACCAGGGGGATCTGATGGCGGTACTGGCTTCCGTCCGCCACCGGCAGGGGCAGCTGATCGGGCACATGGAGGCTCTTGGGTTCAACCTTCGGCAGGAGGCGATTCTTCAGACGCTGACCGGCGACGTGCTCAAGAGCAGCGAGATCGAAGGGGAAAGGCTCGACGCGGGCCAGGTCCGCTCGTCGATCGCGCGGCGGCTGGGCTTGGACATCGGCGCGCTCAAGCCGGCGGACCGCATCGGGCGCGCCATCGCCGACATGGCCCTCGCGCGCTCGGAGAACAGCCCGCAGCGGTTCTATAGCCTGTCGACGCAGATCCGGCAGGAGCGCAAGGACTACTACGAGATCCTGGAGCGGACGCAGAAGGGGACGATGGACATCACGCCCTGGATGGGCTGGTTCCTGGAGTGTCTCGGGCGCGCCATCGACAGCGCTCAGAGCGCGCTCGGCTCCGTCCTGGCCAAGGCGCGGTTCTGGGAGCGCGCGCGGACCGTTGCCCTCAACGACCGCCAGCGTCTCGTCCTCAACCGCCTGCTCGACGGCTTCGAGGGCACGCTCACGACGTCGAAGTACGCGAAGCTCGCCAAGTGCTCCCAGGACACCGCCCTGCGGGACATCCTGCCGCTCGTCGAGAGCGGGCTCCTGGTGCGCAACCCGGAGGGCGGGCGCAGCACCAGCTATGCCGTCGCGCCGGAGCCGGACGCTCCCTGATCGACCCACGTGCGTCATCCGCCCCAGGGTCTGCGCCATTCACCCCAGGGTCGGAATCATTCATACCGGGGTCTGGACCTTCCGGATCTCGGTCGGGATGTCCGCCCCGCGGTCGGAGTGTTCGCGACCGCGGTCCGCGCCGTCCGCACCGAGATCTACGTCATGCCAACCGGGGTCGGCGCCACCTGGATCTCGGTCGCGGTATCCGGACCCAGGTCTGGGAGGCTCGCTGCGCGGTTTGGATGACGCAGGCCGTGGCCTGGATCGGTCTTGATTCGCCTGGAAGTGGGGGGCGCTCGCGGCGGCACGGGCCGGCCGCGAGCGGCGGGACCCACGGGCGGCGCGGCGCGGGCCGTCCTTGGGCGTAAGGAGGGCCAGGGGGCGGTGGCGAACCGCCTTCCTGGTATGTCAGTTGTCAAAGAGCTCCACGCCCCCTCGCGCTGGACTGTGGATCGGTCGAGGCGTCCCGGAGTCTACGGAGGAGCCGGCCCGAGCGTTGGGTCGAGGCGGACGTCTCCGTCTTGGACGTTTCTCCCGGCGGGTCCGTATAGAAGAAGTCTCGGGTCTCGGCGGCTGGTCGAGCTCGGCGACGGGCGGCGGTTCCCTGAGAGCCTGCGCGCCAGAAGGAGACAGACAAGGACGTAAAGGACTGCAAGGACGACAAGGACATGGGATTACCGGATTTGTCGCCCTTGGATTTCTGCGGCGAAGCTTCTAGCCGGACGCGGGGTCTGCCAGCACATCCGGCAGCTCATCCTCCAGATGCACCAGGCGGGGAAAACGGCTGGCAACGGTGGCGACCAGCAGGGTGAAGAGGCCGATGACGATCAGCATCAGCCCCATGCCGCGCCCCTTGCCGACGCCGATGACGAGGCCGACGCTCGCCGCGAGCGGTCCGCCGGTCCGCATCAGGGGCTCGAAGACGTGGTCCGCCAGGGGGCCCGCGATCAGGTAGGCGAAGGGGAGCGTCGACCAGGCGACCATGCGGCGGACGGCGAAGACGCGCCCCTGGAGATCGGGGGGGACCCGGGACTGCCAGATCGCCTGACCGCAGCCGTTGAGGATCGGGATCGTCACCATGTAGGCGACGGCGGCGATCGAGATCAGCAGGGCGCTGGCGCGCAGGCCGCCGAGCGGCAGGATCAGGCCCTCCGCGAACAGCGCGCCCAGCATCCCCACGATGCGCCGCTTGGGCCCGCCCCAGACGCTCATCAGGAGGCCGCCGGCAAGCACGCCGAGGCCCGCCGCGCTGAGCACCCGCCCGAGCACGACGGGAGAGGCGAACGAGAGGATCATCGGCGACAGCAGGACCTGGAGGATGCCCATGCCGATATTGGTGGCGGCCATCATCAGGAGCAGCGCGAGCAGGCCCGGACGCTGGCGGATGAACGACCACCCCCACCGCGCCTCGCGCCAGATCGAGCCGCGGCTCGCCGTCCCCTCCGAGGTCGCCGCCGGCCGCGGCATGCGAACCCCCAGCAGGGTGGCGATGGCGACCAGATAGGAGGCGAAGTCGAGCAGCACGACCCCCTGGCGGCCGATGCTCACGATCAGGATGCCGGCGAGGAGCGGGGCGACCAGCGAGGCGGCCGCGTCCCCCATCTGCGTCATGCCGGCGGCGCGGCCGAGATGCCGGCTGGGGACCAGCAGCGAGGTGGAGGCGTTGAAGGCCGGCCAGGTGAAGGTGCTGAAGCAGGAGATGATCGGCAGCAGCACGAAGATGTGCCAGAGCGCCAGGTGCCCCTTCCAGATCAGCAGCGCCAGCGCCAGCGTGGCGAGAGCCGATCCGGCGTCCGCCACGATCATCACCGTGCGCCGGTCCCAGCGGTCGACCAGCGCCCCGGCGACCGGCGAGAGCAGGATGCCGGGCAGCGTGGTCGCCAGCGTGATCAGGCCGAAGTAGGTCGCCGAGCTGGTCTGCTGGTAGATCCAGACCGCCAGCGCGAAGCCGGTGAGGTAGGAGCCCAGGGAGGAGACGACCTGCCCCGCCCAGACCACCAGGAAGGTGGTCATGCCGCGCCGCTCCGGTCTTTCGCCGATCGGGCGCTCCAAGCTGATGGGTGGGTCGACGGTCAAGAGTTCATACGTTCCGGCTCTCAAGTGCCGGCAGGGGGCAAAAGCGAGACGGCGGCGTCCCTGGAGCCTGAGCGGTAGCTCAGGCTCCGAGGATCTCCCCTGGCCTTACGGCATTGGCGTCGCCGAGAACGCCGGACGCAGGCCGGTCGCGGGATCGAGCGCCCGGCCCGTGATCACGCCGAGGTCGTCGATGTCCTGGGCGGTGGTCAGGGTGCCGGCATAGCCGGGGGCGACGAGCGCGTTGAGGTCCTGGATGACGCCGTTCTGCCAAAGGACGGCGCGGCAGTTGTTGGCGGCGTCGCAGGAGAGGCCCACCACCTGGCGCCATTCGTTGATGCCGAAGGCCTCGCTGTAGGCGTCGCCCGGCAGGGTGCCGAGGTTCTGGATGCCTCCCTGGCGGGTCCAGAGGAAGGCCCGCAGGTCGGGGTTGTCCGGATCGTCGCCGGGCAGGCTGGCGAAGCCGACGACGTCGCCCCGCTGATTGATCGCCATCGGCGTGTTCCACGAGTGGCCTCCCAGGCTGCCGAGATCGGTGGCGTGGCCGTTCTCCCAGAGCACGGCGTGGGCGGCGGTGAGGCGCCCCACCGCCTGGTCGCAGGAGCCCGAGATGCCGACCACCTGGCCGCGGTCGTTGATCGCCGTGGCGGCGCCGGAGCCGTCGCCGGGGAGCGGCGGCAGCTCGCGGATCTGGTGCCGTCCCGGCCCCCAGACGACGGGGCGGAACTGGAGGACCTGGGGCGGCGCGCAGGTCGGATCGTGGACCGTGTTCTCCGCCCAGCCGACCACCTGGCCGAGGTCGTTGGCGCCGGTGGCGAAGCCGTTGTTGCCGCCGAGGGTGGGGAGCGCCCGCATGACGCCTCCTTCCCATACGAAGCCGAGGCAGGTGAAACCGGTCGGGGCGGACCCGGTGAAGAAGGCGGAGCAGCTCCAGGCCTCGCCCAGCGGGTCGGGGGTGGCGGTCTGCGAGATCCCCGCGATCAGGCCCAGGTTGTTCTTCACCGGCCAGGTCACGCTGCTGTTGGGGCCGCCGAGGGTGCCGAGGTCGGTGATCGATCCGCGCAGCCAGAGGGCGGCGTGGCGGCTCTGGCCCCCCGCCAGGGTGGAGTAGCCGGCGATCCAGCCGCGGTCGTTGACGCTGTTGCCCCGGGCGATCGTGCCGCCGAGAGTGGGGAGGTTCGTCACGTGATAGCTGACGGCGTGGGCGGCGCCCGTCAACAGTAGGGACGCGAGCATCAGGGATCGTAGAATCGGTTTTCTCATAACGGGCTCCTTCGGTCTTCCCGGACGCTCGACGACAGCGCGAGCGCCGGAAAAAACCTTACGATTCCGCGGACCCCGGTTGCTCGCCGTTTCCGGACGCCGAATCGATCGGAATTCGAGGTCCGAATCCGGCGAGACGGCGGCGTTCCGATGGGTGTAGATTGAAGGGCGTGATCGAGCCCGCCGGCCTGCCCCTGACGCTCTCCCCGCAAGTCTGCCACCGTGCGGTCGACGCTCGCGACGAGCGCTTCGACGGCCTCTTCTACGTGGCCATCGTCACCACCAGGATCTACTGCCGGCCGACCTGCCCGTCGCGGCGGGCGAATCCCGACAATCGACGATTCTTCAGCTCCGCGGCCGCCGCCGAGCGCGCCGGGTTCCGGGCCTGCCTGCGCTGCCGTCCGGAGCTGGAGACGGGCAAGGAGACGATCGACGCGATGTCGCGCCTCGCAGCCACCGCCGCGAACCGGATCTGCGCCGGCGGCTTGAACGGGCGGAGCGTGGCCGACCTGGCGGCGGAGCTGGGGGTGAGCGAGCGGCACCTGCGGCGCGCCCTGCGGCGGGAGATCGGCGTCTCGCCCCTCGAGCTGGCACAGACCCACCGCCTGCTGCTCGCCCGGCGCCTCCTCGCCGACAGCGGGCTCTCGGTGACCGACATCGCCTTCGCCAGCGGTTTCGAAAGCCTGCGCCGCTTCAACGTCGCCTTCCACGAGCGCTACGGGATGAGCCCCAGCGCTCTGCGGCGAT
>DASWQX010000634.1:0-1709 GCA_036403495.1 Thermoanaerobaculia bacterium | reverse complement strand
CCGCGCCGATGACAACAGTGCAGCTCCGGCCCCCGTCGCGGGGGCTTCCACCCCACCGAGCCGAAGGACCGCCCCGTGATCCGTGTGACGCGTCTCAACGGCGAGCGGTTCGCGCTCAACCCGGATCTCATCGAGCGGGTCGAGGGCCACCCCGACACCGTCGCCTTCCTCGTCGACGGCACGAAGTACGTCGTCAAGGAGACCGTCGACGAGGTGCTCCAGGAGATCCGGGAGTACCGCGCGGGCATCCTCGCCACGTCCTACGAGATGGACCGCGGCGAGTACCGCCCTCCGACGGCCGGGGACGGCGTCGCCGACATCTCCTCCGTCGTGCCCTTCCCGAACCGAGAGGAGCGCTGATCCATGGATCCGGCCACTCTGATCGGCATCGTCCTGGCCCTCGGTTCGCTGCTGGCCATGATGATCATGGAGGGCTCCAGCCCCCTGGCGATCGTCCTGCTCCCCCCGTTGATCCTCGTCTTCGGCGGCACCTTCGGTGCGGCCATCGCCGGTTCGGCCATGGCCGACGTCAAGAAGGTCGGCGGCTGGTTCAAGCTCGCCCTGCTGCCGGCCAAGGTGGCTCCGGTCAGTGACCGGATCGCCACCCTGGTGAGCCTCGCCGAGAAGGCGCGCAAGGAGGGCCTGCTGGCCCTGGAGGCCCAGGTCAAGGACATCGACGACCCGTTCCTCAAGCGCGGTCTGCAGATGGGCATCGACGGCACCGACCCCGAGGAGCTGCGCACCGTCCTCGAGGGCGAGATCGCGGCCAAGAAGAGCGAGGACAAGGTCGCCGCCAAGTTCTTCACCGCCATGGGCGGCTACGCGCCGACCATCGGCATCATCGGCACGGTCGTCGGCCTGATCCACGTGCTGGAGAACCTCTCCAGCCCGGAGAGCCTGGGCCCGCTGATCGCCAGCGCCTTCGTCGCGACCCTGTGGGGTGTGCTGTCGGCGAACCTCTTCTGGCTGCCCATGGGCGCGAAGATCACTCGGATCAGCGACCTCCAGGCCGCCCAGATGGAGCTGCTCGTCGAAGGCATCACCGAGATCCAGGCGGGCACCAGCCCCCGCGCCGTCCGCCAGAAGCTGACCGCCCTCGTGCCGCCCAGTGAGGTCGCGCGGGAGGCAGCATGAGCACCTCTCCGCACCCCGGCCGCAAGCGGCACAAGAAGCACGAGGAAGAAGAGCACGAGAACCACGAGCGCTGGCTGGTGTCCTACGCCGACATGGTCACCCTGCTGATGTGCCTGTTCATCGTGCTCTTCGCGATGAGCCAGGTGGACAAGGCGAAGTTCGCGGCCCTTGCCAGCGGTCTCTCCGAGAGCTTCGGCGCCCCCATCGCCGTCCTTCCCGGCACGACGCCCGAGGGATCGGTGCTCGACGGGCTTCCGGGAGCGGTCGACATCGCGTCGGCCATCCCGCCGGAGGAGACCGTCGAGAACCGAGCTGTCCGGGGTGTTCGACGGCAGCACGGAGATGGGGGCGCCGAAGCTCTCGGAGAGGCCGCTGGCCAGGGCGGCGAACTTCGCCTTGTCCACCTGGCTCATCGCGAAGAGCACGATGAAGAGGCACATGAGCAGGGTCACCATGTCGGCGTAGGAGACCAGCCACCGTTCGTGGTTCTCGTGCTCCTCCTCCTCGTGCTTCTTGCGGCGCCCCTTGGGGGCGTGGCCGTTGCCCTTGCTCATGCCGCCTCGCGCTGCTGTTCA
>DASWQX010000633.1:0-1501 GCA_036403495.1 Thermoanaerobaculia bacterium | reverse complement strand
CGCCGCGCTCGTCCAGCAGCACCAGGGCGCCCGCGCCGGCGCCGAGGGCGCGCAGGGTGCGCGCCGCGGCCTCGCCGAGCACGCCCGGGCGCTGGCTGACGGCGAACAGGCTGAAGCAGAGGTCGTAGAGGGTCTCCACCTCGCGCCGACGCCGCTGCGCCTCCTCGGCCTGCCGGCGGGCGGTCGCCACCAGCCGGCTGGCGAAGGTGGAGGCGGCGAGGAACGAGAGCAGGGCCACCCAGTTGGCGGGCTCGGCGATCGTCAGGGTGCCGAGCGGCGGCAGGAAGAAGTAGTTGAAGCAGAGCATCGCGGCGACCGACGCCGTGGCCCCCACCGCCCATCCCCCCCAGGCCGCCAGCCCCAGCACCGCCACCAGGTAGATCGAGCCGATGGTTGGCGCGTTCGCCCCCGCCGCCCGTCCGACCGCCGTGACCGCGGCCACCGCGAGCGGCGCCGCGACCCACGCCAGGGCGCGGGTGCGCTGGAAGGTGGTGAGCATTCAACGGCAGTCTACCCTGCGCTACACTTCGCCCCACGGTATCGGACTATCAGCATGGCCCTCGTCGAATCCCAAGCTCCGCCCCTCGTCGAAGATCCGAACAGCGATCTGGGCTTCGGCGCCGTCGTCGCCCGCGAGAGCCGCAAGCGGCTGCTCAACAAGGACGGCAGCTTCAACGTCGTGCGCGAGGGCCTGAGCTTCTTCCGCTCGCTCTCCCCCTACCACTACCTGCTCACCACCTCCTGGCCGCGCTTCCTCGGGCTGATCGTCGTCTCGTACCTGGTGATCAACGCCGCCTTCGGCGCCGCATACTTCGCCTGCGGCCCCGGGGAGATCGCGGGCTCCACGGCGGTCAGCCTCCCCGCCCAGTACCTGGAGGACTTCTTCTTCAGCGTCCAGACCTTCGCCACCATCGGCTATGGCTTCATGCGCCCGGCGGGGCTGGCCGCCAACGTGCTGGTCACCCTCGAATCGCTGGTCGGCCTGCTCGGCTTCGCCCTGGCGACCGGCATCCTGTTCGCCCGCTTCTCGCAGCCCACCGCGCGCATCCTATTCAGCGACAAGGCGGTGATCGCCCCCTACAAGGAGCGCTCCGCGTTCGAGTTCCGCGTCGCCAACATCCGCCGCAACGAGATGATCCAGGTCGAGGTGGTGGTGATGCTCACCCGCCTCAAGCTCGACGGCAGCGGCAACCGCGAGTTCATCCCCTTGAAGCTGGAGCGCGACAAGGTCGTCTTCTTCCCCCTCGCCTGGACGATCGTCCATCCGATCGACGAGACCAGCCCGCTCCACGGCGCCACGGCCAAGGATCTGGAGGCGTGGGATGCCGAGGTGCTGATCCTCTTCTCCGGCATTGACGAGATCTTCTCCCAGCGCGTCCACACCCGCTCCTCCTACAAGGCCCGCGAGATCGTCTGGGGCGCCCGCTTCACCAACCTCTTCAATCCCCCGCGGCCGGACGGCCGGCTGTCGATCGATATCGGGCGTTTGCACGACGTCGAG
>DASWQX010000632.1:0-5969 GCA_036403495.1 Thermoanaerobaculia bacterium | reverse complement strand
CCCACTAGTCTTCTCAAAAATTCCTAGCTTGGCAAACTGCCTTTTCTTTCTCAGGGCGTCAGAAAGCATCAAGGTTCGCCTGCCCTCCGAAGTGTTCACGGCCGCTGCCGTCGACTCTCAAAGCAGAGTGTTCGCTGCCGGTTCTGGGACGGGTAGTATAAAAATCGGAAATCTGGATATGAGCTTAATAACCCTTTGGGCTGAAAAATTTCAGGCTGGTCCGATCTGGCTCCTCGCGCTTCAAGGACGGTGGTTGGTTTCACAAGGGGGAGAAGATCCCCCGCGAAAGCTTGAGATCCTTCCAGGCCCGAACGTCGAGGGGCCAGAGCCTCTCCGCTTCACTCACGCGCCCGGCACGGTGGCAGTCTCTCTCCAGGGCTGGAGGCTGAGCGTTGAAGCCAAGACGCACAAAGCCACCTTTTGGGGCTCCCAGGGACCTCAGCCTGTCGAGGCTGCCGAACAAGCCGTGCCGCCTTGGATCTTCAGTCCTGATGGCCAATGGCTCGCCGCCGCAGGCCTTGACGGTCGCCCTCGCGTCTGGCAAATCAATAAGGACGGCACAGCGTCGAAGCCGAAGTTGTTCTCCACCCAATACCACCACGGATCCTCCATCACCGCACTTTCCTTCAGCTCCAATCAGTTGTGGCTCGCGAGCGGGGATCAGGACGGAAACTCTCGCCTTTGGAGCCTCAAGAGCAGTCAGTCGGAACCTCGCTCGCTTACCAATGTCGAAGGCGAGGTTACCGCATTCGCGTTTAGCCCGGACGGGCTCCTTATTGCTACAGCAGCCAGAAATGGCCCTGCTGCTGCTCGACTTCGCGATCTGACCGACGACGGCCCGGCTGCCGCCGACCGGCGAGAATTTCCTGCTGAACGTCTTGGTTCCAGCGAAAGCGGCCTCGGAGGGCCTGCTCGGGCAATTGCATTCCTGCCGGATGGGCGGTTGGCACTCGGAGGCTTTGGCGATCGGATTGAACTGTGGCAGGCAAACCGTCCTGGGAAATATCTCGACAGTAAGGCTCCTGATATATCGCTCCTGGCCGCGAGCCCCAGGGCTAACCATCTCGCGAGCATCTCGTCCAATGGGACAGTCCAGGTCTGGAGCACTGAAGGTCGCGATCCCTATTCTGAGCCTGTCCGGTTACGCGGAGTCTTTAAATCATTTGCTTTTACATCAGATGGGAAGGCCCTATGGACCGTGGACAACGCCGAGTTGCTCCAGCATTGGACATTGGACACCGACAAACTGATCGAAACCGCGTGCAAAGCTGTCGGCCGCAACCTTACAGAGCTGGAGTGGAAGCAATACATACCCTCTGAGTCTTACCAAGAGCGCGGGCCCTGCCCCGAGTTTACGAAGGCCTATGATTGAGCCCATCGATTCCAAGCCGTTCTCGCACCCCGTTGGGGCGCAACGGGTGTCCGGACCGCGAACCCAGCCCGTTGGGCTGGGCTGAATAATCCCGGACCTTCGGCCCGGAAAACGCCGCCGATGTGGCGAGGGGCGCTTCGATCCTCGCCTATCCGTCGTAAAGCTTCTTGAGGCCCAACGGGCCGCCCTCCCTCAGCCCAGGGCATCGCCCTGGGACCGGAAACGCCAGCGATCCCAAGGCGGCCTGAAGGGCCGCGATAATCGACGGTTCCGATCGATCCCGGCCTCCCGTTAGCGCTCCCCGTTGGGGCGCGGGTCGCGGTGCCGATTCTGACCCAGCCCGTTGGGCTGGGCTGAGGGAGCCCGGGCTTTCAGCCCGGAACTGCGAAATGCCCCGCCCCCTTGCGGCACAAATCCCCTTTGTGCTGCAATCCGCCTCGCCATGACACGCGATGACTACGAAGACCAGAAGCACCGCCTTGCCGAGCAGCGGCGGTTGCGGGTGGAGCTCGCCGAGAGCACCTATCAGCAGCAGATGCGGGCGCTGGATCTCGTTTGGGGGATGATGTCCGGCGAGGGATCGGCAGATCTGCTCTCCCCGCCGCTGCCCGGCCCATCCTTCCCCGCGGCCGTCGCTCCCGCCGCTCCGGCGCGGCGGCGTCTGGGGCCCGGGGAGCTCTACGACAGCATCGTCGAGGTGCTGGCCGGCCTCCCGGATCCGTTCATCTACTCCGACGTCTACCAGGCGATCGGCTACGAGCCGGATCGCGGCTCTCTGCACCGGGTGTTGAAGGAGCTGAAAGACGAAGGGGACGTCGTCATTCACCGACCGGGCAGGGGCAGCGCACCGATGCAATTCCGCTGGGCCCGGGCGCGCGCCGCCGGAGCCGTCCCGTAAGACCGCCCTGGGCGATTGCCACACGACGCCGCGCTCCGGGCGGTACCGCCTTCGCGAGTTGCCACCGGCCGGAGCCTTCCGGCGTGCCGGCCGGGCGCCCGGGGTCACACCCTCCTCGCGAGCGGCGTGACCGCCCACGCGAAGGGCCATGCGCCTGCCGCGAGGGGGCATGCCCCTCTCGTGGCAATCGTGTGATCCTCCGCGAGGGGGCATGCCCCCCTCGTGGCAATCGTGTGGCCCTCCGCGCGGGGGCATGCCCCCCTCGCGGCAGGCGTGTGGCCCTCCGCGTGGGGGCTCGTACCCCTCGCGGCAGTTGTATGGCAATTCGCGTGGGGCGTGAGGCCCCAGGGCTCTCGCCTGTGCGCCTACCCGTAGCTCTCGTGGTGCTCGCGGTCCGGCGGCACGCCGATCGTCTTCAGCGCGGCGAGGGTGGTTTCGAGGAAGCGCGGTTGGGGCTCCTCCCCCTTCTCGCGGGCGCTCGCCTTCTCGAAGTTCGAGAGGCCGGGGCCGCAGGTGTAGACCTCGACGGCCGTGGGGTCCGGGATGCACTCGCGCAGCAGCTCCTCGCTCACCCGGCCCTGGCGGATGTCGAGGCCGGGCGCCGTGCGCTTCTCGCGCGAGATGGCGTGGACGATGCGGAATTTATCCGGGAAGCGCTCGGCGAGCGCCTGGAGCTGGTGGCGGAAGATGATGTCGTCCCAGGTCTTGTTGCCGTAGACCAGGGTGTGGCGCAGGTTCATCCCGGTCTCCAGGCAGAACTTGAGGAGGGCGTAGTTGGGCACGATCCCCGAGCCGGCGCAGACGTGGACGATGTGGTCGGTGCGCGTCTCGACGTCCGGCGGCAGGACGTAGGGTCCGCCGATGCCTGTCGCCACCATGCTCATTCCCGGCCGCACGCTGTAGGTGAGGAAGGGGGAGAGTAGGGGCGGGTACTTGGTCTGCCCCTTGACGTAGGTCTCGGCCTTGATGGTGATGGCGAGCTGCTTCTCGTGCGGCGCCGAGGTGGTCGAGTAGGCACGGCCGGGCTCGCGCTTCCCCTTCATGTCCTCGAAGTAGCTGCAGAGGCTGGCCAGGGCCGGGAACTGCTGCGGCCGGATGGTGATGAACTGGCCGGCCTGGTAGTCCGGCCGCTCGCCGCCGGTGAACAGGTTGAGCGTCACGGTGTCCGCCGTCTCCCAGATGACGTCGGTGATGATCAGCTCCATCTCGCGGATCTTCTGCCGCGGCGCCTTCGCCGGCGCCTCCGCGCGGGGGACGGCAGAGAGGGGAGCGGGCTCGAGATTGGGCTGGATTTCCGGCTGCGCCATTGGACCTCCTCAGGAACTTTGCGGGAGATTGTACGCGACTGGCGGGACGGCTGCTTCCAGGAGGCCTTGGCTGGGGGGGTGGGCCCTCATCACCCCGGCCCTCTTCTCCCAGCCCTCCCCCGCCCTGACGGGGAGAAGAGGGGGTAGTTAGTTTAGGTTAGTCCAAGGGAAAGACAACATCTCCTGGTCTCTGCTTTTCTCCCTCCTCTCCCCGGATTGGGTGGGAGGAGGGCTGGGAGAGGAGGGCCGGGGAGGTGAGGGGCGCCTGTTGCGGCCCGCCACCTACTCCACCTCGATCGGCCGCGCTCCGGTGATGTCGCTGTCCATCGCCACGAACTGCCACTCGATGCGGTAGACCGGCACCGGCCGCGCCTTGCCGCGCAGGGGGAGGGGAGTGAGAGGGGAGACGGGGGGCGGTTGGGTGAGGGCGGCGTGGAGGGGCTCGGCGATCAGGATCTCACCCGGGCCGGCCTCGGAACAGAGGCGCGCGGCGGTGTTCACGGCGTCGCCGATCACCGTGTACTCCAGGCGGCGCTGGCTGCCGATGTTGCCGGCGAAGACCTCGCCGGCGTTGAGGCCGACACCGATCGACAGCGGCGGCCGCCCCTGGCGGGCCCAGCGGGTGTTGAGCCGGCCGAGCGACTGCTGCATGGCGATGGCCGCGCGGGTGGCGCGGTCGGCGTCGTCGATGCGGGTGATCGGCGCCCCCCAGAGCGCCATCAGGGCGTCGCCCATGAACTTGTCGAGGGTGCCGCCGTGGTGGAAGACGATCTCCACCATCTCGCTGAAGTAGTCGTTGAGCAGGCTGGCGATCTCGTCCGGGTTCATCCGCTCGGAGAGCGAGGTGAAGCCGCGGATGTCCGAGAAGAGCACCACGACCTGGCGCCGGGAGCCGCCGAGCTGGATCTCCCCCTCCTGGCCGGCGATCTGGCCGGCGAGGTCGGGGGCGAAGTAGCGCTGGAAGTTGGAGAGCACCACCGCCTCGCGCCGCCGCTGCTCGATTAGCTGGCCGTTCTCCATCCCCATCGCGGCGAGCCCGGCGAAGGCGGTGAAGAACTCGAGGTCCTCCTCGCTGAAGGAGTGGCCGGCCCCCAGGCTGTCGAGGTAGATGATGCCGAGCACCTCCCCCTGGCTCGCCAGCAGCGGCGCGCAGAGGGCGCTATCGATCTCCAGCACGCCGGACTCCTCGGAGGGCACGTTCTCCGAGAGCACCGCCACCCGGTCCTCGACCGCCTTGCGGGCGATCGCCCGCGGCACCCGCCAGCTCCCGGCCGGCGCCTCGGCGCGGCTGCGCCAGACCCGCGGCACCAGCTCGCCTCCGGCCTCGGCGGTCATCACCGCCACCCGGTCGACGGTCATCACCTGGAAGATCAGCCCCACGACCTTGTCGAGCAGGCCGTCGACGTCGGTCTGCTGCGACAGCTCGCGGGAGATGTCGAGCAGGAGGTTGAGCTTGCGCGCCTGGCGCTCCTCGCGCGACTCGCCGGCGATCTTCAGCAGCGACGCGCCGCGCGGGCGGTCGGCGAGCTGGGCGGCGATGTCCGTGCGGACCCGCACCGGCATCTGGCGCAGGATGGTGGCGTCGAGCGACCCCTCGCCGCCGAATTCCTCCTCCGGCGGCGCCTCGTGCTCGCGGACCTCGAACTCCACCTTGCCGAAGGAGACCCGCGAGCCGGGAGTGGCCAGGGCGTCGGTCACCCGCGAGCCGTTGAGGTACGTGCCGTTCGTCGATCCCACGTCGCGCACCCGCACCCCCGCGCCGGCGAGCTCCAGCTCGGCGTGGTGGCGCGAGACCGTCGGATCCTGGACCAGCAGGTCGCACGATGCCACCCGGCCGACGGTGAACGGCCGGCCGGCCGTGACCTGGACCCAGGGGCTTCCGGTAATGGCGACCAGCTTCAGGATCAAGGCGTACCTCGCTTCGGGACTCGCGAAATCGCGAGCCCGGAACCCTTTACGGTACTACAAAGACTTACCGGCTGATTTGCAATAATACTACACCGGTTGTAGATCCGGCGATAGCCACCGCCGGAGGAGGGGGAAATATCTCGCGGCCCGGACCGGTTGAACCGCGCGAAACGTCTGTGGTACCCTTCGCCGGTCCATGGGAGTTTCTTGTGGACATGTGGCGCATTCGTCTAGGGGTCCAGGACGCCGGCCTCTCACGCCGGTAACACGGGTTCGAATCCCGTATGCGCTACCAATCTGATTCCTCTGACGGAGCCCGGCTTGGCCGGGCTTTTCGATTTCTGGGCGGGGATCTTCGATCGGCCTCCACGGCCTGCGACCTCATCCCCGACCCTTCTCCTGAAGGAGAAGGGGGACGACTGCGATGCGGCCCCCGTCAGGCCCTCCCTCTCCTTCAGGAGAGGGACCGAGGGTGAGGTCGCAG
>DASWQX010000631.1:0-2527 GCA_036403495.1 Thermoanaerobaculia bacterium | reverse complement strand
GGTCGGCGTCTTCTTTGGCCCACCAGTCTTTGAGATTTCCGGATGCGTCGAATTGGCGACCTTCGTCGTCAAACCCGTGCGTCAGCTCGTGGCCGATGGTGCCGCCGGTGTTGCCGTAGTTGGGCGCGGCGTCGAGCTTGGGGTCGTAGAGCGGCGGCAGCAGCACGCCGGCCGGGAAGTTGATGTCGTTCATCTGCGGGTTGTAGTAGGCGTTGACGGTCGGCGGCGTCATCCGCCACTCCCCGCGGTCGATCGGCTTGCCGAGCTTGGCGAGGTCCCGCCGGGACTGAAAGAGGGCGGCGCGCGCGACGTTGCCGGCGAAGTCGCCGCGGCGCACCTCCAGCGCCGAATAGTCGCGCCAGCGGTCCGGATAGCCGATCTTGTCGCGCATGCCGCGCAGCTTGACCAGCGCCTGCTGCTTCGTCTCCGCGCTCATCCAGGGGGAGGACTCGATCCGCTTCGCCATCGCGTCGCGGATCTGCGTCACCATCTTCTCCGTGTCGGCCTTCACCGCCGGCGGGAAGACCTTGCGCACGAACACCTCGCCCAGCGCCTCCCCGAGGTCGCGGTTGACGTCGCCGACGCAGCGTTTCCAGCGCGGCGCGATCGCCTTGGCGCCGCGCAGGTAGGCGGAGAAGAACTCGTAATTGGCCTGCACGAAGGGCGCGGAGAGATTGGGGGCGGCGCGGTTCGCGAGATGGAACCGCAGGTACGCCTTGAGGTCGTCGAGGCTCGCCGTGGAAAGCTGTTTCTCCACCTCCTGGAAGAACGCCGGCTCGGTGACGTTGAGCCGGTCGAGGTCCGGCTGGCCGAGCGCCTTCAGGTAGGCGTCCCAGCGGAAGTCGGGAGTGAGCGCCTGGAGCTCCTTGCGCGCCATGAGATGGACGGTGCGGTGGGGATCGCGCCGCTCGACCCGGGTCAGCGAGGCCTTGGCGAGGGCGGTCTCCAGCCGCAGCACCGCCTCCACTCCCTTCTCCGGCTGCGGATCGCCCAGCAGCTCGAAGATCCGCCGCACGTAGGCCCGGTAGTGCTCGCGGACCTCCTTGGAATGGGCGTCCTCGCGCAGGTAGTCGTCGCGGTCCGAAAGTCCCAGCCCCCCGGCGCGGGCGATGCCGATCACCTGCGAGCTGTCCTCCGGGTTCTGGTCGGCGCCGAAGCTGAAGAGCAGCGAGCGGGAGGCCCCCTCCAGGTGGAGCTGGCCGAGCAGGGCGGCGATCTCCTCCCTGGACTTCAAGCCGTCGATGGCGGCCAGCCGGGGCTTCAGGGGATCGCTGCCGGCCCTGTCGATCGCCGCCACGTCCATGCAGGAGGCGAAGTAGTCGCCGATCTTCTGCGTGTTGGCATCACGGCCGGGGGTCGCCCGAGCCGCCTCCTCGAGCATCCCCCAGAGGAAGCGCCGGTTGTCCTCCGCCACCTTGGCGTAGACGTCCCAGGACGTGAGGTCGGCGGGGATCGGATTCTTCTCCAGCCACTTGCCGCAGGAGAACTTGTAGAGGTCGACGCAGGGATCGACCGCGCGGTCCATCACCGACGGGTCGAGGCTCGGCGTATAGGGGAGCGCGGTGAGCGGGCGCTCTTGCGCGAAGGCCCGAGCGCCGGCGAAGCCCAGCAGGGCGAGGGTCGGAAGGACGGCGAAACATCGGTTCATCGGCGGGCTCCTCGGGGACTGGAACGAGTCTCAGGGCGTACTCTCAGGGAATATCGAGCGCCCAGAGCTCCTCGCCGGTATCGCGATCGTCGGCGGCGAAGAAGAGGTGCGAGCCGGCGGCGACCAGGGATGACCCCGGCAAGCCTCCGACGGAGTGGCGGAGCAGCGCGGTCCCTGCCGCATCATCATCCGAGAGGCTGGCGGAAAGCAGCAGACGGGTGCCGTCTGAGGCGAGATTATTCACCTTGAAGGGAACCCCGTGACGCCTGCGATGGCTGCCGGGATCGCCCGTAAGCCGTTGTCGCTGGCGGAGCTGCTTGAAGCGTGTAGATAGGCTCACTCCTGGCCGCGTCGTGCTTGTCGAGCAAGCAGGCCGGCCAAATCGTTCTCTCTGACTTGCATCTGAGAACGGAGCGACTGCGCGGCCTCCATGTCGCCACGCTTACCGGTGGACTCAAGCACCTGTATCCTGCCGCGCAAGTTTTCTACATCTTCACTTCTTTGCGCAATTAGCTCCGCCAAGGTGGCCATGCACTTCTCCTTCGGGTCTCATCTTGAACCTACGCTCGGTGACCAGGAGGTACCCCTCGGCCACATCCCGCACCATGGCGCGCTGCCCCCGGGAAAGCTCATCGGAGGGGATCATATCCCGAACCCTTACCCGGGTAGCCCCTAGGCCGGCGAGAACCTCGTTGTAGGTGTCTTGGCTCTTCCGAACGCCGACGTCACGGAGTAAGATCGTCGCGACGCTACAGCGTCACGACGTCGGAACGCCAATGCCTAAAGAGCCCATGGGACCGCGCGGCGGGAAAACGACTATGACCGAGACAGGCCTGGTCCGGAAGACGATTTGGCTCCATTCGGACGAAGCAGAGGAAC
>DASWQX010000630.1:0-3049 GCA_036403495.1 Thermoanaerobaculia bacterium | reverse complement strand
GCGCTCGAATTCGCCGCCCGCTACAGCGGGCTGAAGCTCGACGACGCCACCTTCCCGACCTTCGCCAGCATCACCAGCTCCGCCCGCTCGGCCAAGGCGTGGGCGGTGGGTCTCAACTGGTACTTCAACCGCAACCTGCGGCTCCTCTTCGACTACGAGGACACCAAGTTCGAGGGGGGCGCCGCCACCGGCGACCGCGAGGACGAGAAGATCTTCTTCAGCCGCTTCCAGATCGCTTTCTGATGAGAGGACACACCATGAGAATCGGAAGATTCCTGCCCGTGCTCGCGCTCGGCGCTCTTCTCGGGGCCAGCGCCTCTCAGGCGGCGGGCGTCAAATTGCTCAACGTCTCCTACGACCCGACCCGCGAGCTCTACCAGGACGTCAACGGCGCCTTCGCCAAGGCCTGGAAGGCGAAGACCGGCCAGGACCTCACCGTCCAGCAGTCGCACGGCGGCTCCGGCAAGCAGGCCCGCTCGGTGATCGACGGCCTGGAGGCCGACGTCGTCACCCTGGCGCTCGCCTACGACGTCGACGCCGTGGCCAGCTCCGGCCTGATCGCGAAGAACTGGCAGACGCGCCTGGCGAACAACAGCGCCCCCTACACCTCGACGATCGTCTTCCTGGTGCGCAAGGGGAACCCCAAGAAGATCCACGACTGGGACGACCTCGCGCGCCCCGGCGTGGCGGTGATCACCCCCAACCCGAAGACCTCGGGAGGGGCCCGCTGGAACTACCTCGCGGCCTGGGGATATGCCCTGCGCAAGCTCGGCAACGATCCGGCCAAGGCCAAGGACTTCGTCGCGCGGATCTACAAGAACGTGCCGGTCCTCGACACCGGCGCCCGCGGCGCCACCGTCACCTTCGTCGAGCGCGGCATTGGCGACGTGCTGATCGCCTGGGAGAACGAGGCCCTCCTCGCCGTGAAGGGGGAGATGGGCGCCAAGGGGGACTTCCAGATCGTGGCGCCGTCTGTGAGCATCCTCGCCGAGCCGTCGGTCGCCGTGGTCGACAAGGTGGCCGCCAAGCACAAGACCACCCAGGTCGCCACCGCCTATCTCCAGTTCCTCTATACGGCGGAAGGGCAGGAGATCGCGGCGCGCCACTACTACCGGCCGCGCAACGAGGTGGTCGCCGCCAAGTACGCGGCGCAGTTCCCGAAGGTGCAACTGTTCACCATCGACCAGGTGTTCGGCGGCTGGACCAAGGCGCAGCAGACGCACTTCGCGGACGGCGGCGTCTTCGACCAGATCTACGGTGCCGGTAAGTGAAAGAAAGCCTTTCCGTAGGGGCGGCCCTGCGTGGCCGCCCTCGGCGGGGGCCATCGCCTGGGATCGAAGAACAGGGCGCCCACACAGGGGCGCCCCTACGGAAGAGACCAGGCCGGCGGCTGCGGGGTGGCAGCGTCCTGCCCGGCTTCGGGCTGTCGCTCGGCTTCACGCTGACCTACTTGGCGCTGCTTATCCTGATCCCGCTGTCGACCGTCTTCCTCAAGTCGGCCACCCTCCCCTGGGCGACCTTCTGGGCGGACGTCACCGGGCCGCGGGCGCTGGCGGCGTACCGCCTCAGCCTCGGCGCCTCGACGGCGGCCGCGTCGATCAACCTCGTCTTCGGCCTGCTGGTCGCCTGGGTGCTCGAGCGCTACGCCTTCCCCGGGCGGAGGCTGATCGACGCCCTGGTCGACCTGCCGTTCGCGCTCCCCACGGCCGTGGCCGGCATCGCGCTCGCCACCCTCTACGCCAAGAACGGCTGGATCGGCCGCTGGCTGGTGCCGCTGGGGGTCGAGGTCGCCTACACCCGCTTGGGGATCGTGGTGGCGCTCACCTTCATCGGCCTGCCGTTCGTGGTGCGCACGGTGCGGCCGGTGCTCGCCGATCTCGACCTGGAGGTGGAGGAAGCGGCGGCGAGCCTCGGCGCCGGCCGCTGGCAGACGTTCCGAAGAGTCATCTTCCCCGAGCTGGTGCCGGCGGCGATGACCGGCTTCGTGCTCGCCTTCGCCCGCGCCTTGGGCGAGTACGGCTCGGTGATCTTCATTGCCGGCAACATGCCGATGAAATCGGAGATCGTGCCGCTGCTGATCATGATCAAGCTGGAGCAGTACGACTACGCGGGCGCCACGGCGATCGCTCTCGTCTTCCTGCTCGCCTCGTTCGCCCTGCTGCTGGCGATCAACTTCCTCACCTGGCGCCGCGGCCGGCGGCTGCGCGCCGCGGACGGAGACCGCTGAGATGGCCGGAGCTGGCATTCCCGCCCTACAGCGAACCTTGCGGCACGCCGCTCGTCCGGAGCGTCGCGGCGCCCTCACCGAGCCGCGATGGGTCCGCTGGCTGCTGCTCGCCGTCGCGCTGACGTTCCTCGGCTTCTTCCTGTTCATCCCGCTGGCGCTGGTGTTCGCCAAGGCGCTGGCGGACGGCTTCGGCGCCTACGTCGCGGCGATCCGCGAGCCGGTCGCCCTCGCCGCCGTCCGCCTGACGCTGACCGCGGCGGCGATCGCGGTGCCGGTCAACCTCCTCTTCGGCCTCGCCGCGGCCTGGGCGATCGCCAAGTTCCGGTTCCCGGGGAAGAACCTGCTGATCACCCTGATCGACCTGCCGTTCAGCGTCTCGCCGGTGATCTCGGGGATGATCTACGTGCTGCTCTTCGGCGCCCACGGCATTTTCGGCGCCTGGCTCCAGGCGCACGACGTGAAGATCATCTTCGCCGTGCCGGGGATCGTGCTGGCGACGATCTTCGTGACCTCGCCGATGGTGGCGCGCGAGCTGATCCCGCTGATGCAGTCGCAGGGGAACGACGAGGAGGAGGCGGCGCTGACGCTCGGCGCGTCCGGCCTCCAGACCTTCTTCCGCGTCAGCCTGCCGAAGATCCGCTGGGGGCTGCTCTACGGCATCGTGCTCTGCAACGCCCGCGCGATGGGCGAGTTCGGCGCGGTGTCGGTCGTCTCGGGCCACATCCGCGGCCACACCAACACGATGCCGCTGCACGTCGAGATCCTCTACAACGAGTACAACTTCGCCGCGGCGTTCGCCGTGGCCTCCTTGCTGGCGGGCCT
>DASWQX010000629.1:0-3153 GCA_036403495.1 Thermoanaerobaculia bacterium | reverse complement strand
CGACCCGAAGATCTCCGCGGGACTCGATCTCTCCCCCATCCGCCCGTTCATGAAGATGCGTCCCCTCCACCGTCAACGAGTTGTCGACCCAGATCCGTTCGAGATGGATCAGGGCTGCCTGCCGCTCGCAGAAGAGCAGGTGCTGCAGGCCGGAGAGGGGGAGGAAGTCGTCTTCGGCAAAAAGAGCGCCCACACCTTGGGCCGGGCCTTCCATCACAGTTTCTCGTGCAGCATCACCCCCGACGGCAGACCCTCGCGACCGACCGTGATCTGGTAATCGTCAAAGCCGCGGGGCGGTTTGGCGGCATCCTTCAGAGCGGCGTGAACACGGCCAAAGAGAGCGTGGGCCTGAGCGTTCCCGAGAGGGCTCTCATGCTCGAATACGATCAGCTTGCGGGTGGCCATCTCGCCGCGCGTGGCCGAGCGGTCGTGCTCGAACATGTTGAGCAGGGCCTGCCAGACCAGGTCGAGGTCCTCTTCGGTGAAGCCGGTGTCCGCGGCAAGGTGAGGAGAGATGAAGCCGTGGGCGCGATAGAGGCCGTAGGGCACGATCTCCTTGCGGCCCATGGTGCCCACCACCTGTCCGCTCTTTTCGATCTGTGCGTCGGCCTCGCGCTGGGTGGCGACAGCTTTGCGCGTGATGGATTGTTCGAGCGGCATGATCGGGTCGATCGATCGCGAAAAGGTGATCTGCACCGGCCCGCGCACCTGGCCGCAATTGATGTCGAGTGTCAGCACGGCGCCGAAGGTACGGATGTCGAAGTAGGTCTGGCACATCCAGGCGCGGGCTTTCTCGACGTTGGAGACTTTGGCCTCCTTGGACTTCTCGTCGGTCTTGAGGCCCAGCGTCTCATAGGCCCGGCGATGGAGCTGTTCCAGCACTCCGTGTTGCTTGACATAGATGTCATAGCCGGGAGCCGGCGCGCCGCCCTGCAGGTCGCTCTTGGCGAGGGTCACGAAATTGCGGATCTTCCTCTTCAGGGAAACGTCGCTCACCAGGCCATGGCCGGTTTCGGGGTCGACTCGAGGGGCATTGCCGGCATCGGGATCGCCGTTGGGATTGCCCTGAAAGACGTCGAAGAGGAGGACGAAGTCGTAACGGTGCGCGACGAAGGGGCTCGTGGTCAAAGCGGTCATGGAGCATTTCTCCTCGGCTGAGACCTGGTCAGGCCCCGGCCGTTTCAATAGGGTTTTTGGGAGATTTGTCGTCCTGTTCCTGCCGGCGTCGCGCGCGCTCTTCCCGGTCGAGGAACAGGTCGTGGCGCTGATGGTGATAGCCGAGGATGAAGAGCCCTTGCTCCTCAAGAGAGAGCGAGGACGGAAAGTTCTCTAGGCGGTCGCCAAGGTCGTGGAGGATGCGATCCACCTGCTGTTCGACGAACATCGCGGCGCGGCCGGTCTTCGGATCATCCTTCGCCTTGCGCACGTGATGGCGGAAGTTTTTGAGCAGGCGGATGAAGACGACGCGGGGTGTCGCCGAGGCCGCGCTGAAGAAGCGGTCGACGACGGAGGCGTTGACGTCGTTGCCCAGGGCGAGCTGTTGGGTCCGCTCCAGGAGCGCCATCAGCCGCCCCAGAAGATAACCGGGTTGGGTGTTCTCGGGATCCATGGCTTGAGTGACCTCCGGATAAGGGGCGGTGGCCTGATGGAAGCGCCGGCGCCGGTTGAGCACGGCTTTGATCAGGGCGGCACGGGCGTCGCGCCGTTCGAGATCGAGCCACTCGGAGCGGCCGATCTCGGCCCGGGCGCGTTCCAGGGCACGTTGCAGAATGGAGACGGGATAGGGAACGCCGGTGAGCGCCGCATGCACGAGCTGGCCGGCGAGCGGCGCGGGAATGCCCTTGTCCTCCCCGCGGACGGCGAGGGAGCGCAGGAGCACGCGGAGCGGCAGGGCCGGCGCGAGCGGCCGGGCCTTGGGCGGCGGCGTGTTGCGCACGATCGAAAGATCCCGGAAGTGCTCGACCAGATGAGCCTCGACTTCCTGGACATGACTTTCCAGCCAGTCGCGCAGGATCAAGCGTCCTTGAGCCCCCGAAAGAGTGAGGGCGTAGAAGGCCGAGGCGTCCTCGATGCCGACCTCCACCCCGGTCCAGAGCGATCGATACAGCGCGCGGACACTCTCGGGATCGCCCTCCAGCAAGCCGATGATCTGGCCGGCGAAATCATCGCCCGCCGGCGTGCGCGCCCAGAAGCAGACGGCGGTATCGGCGCTCAGCCGGAGATGGCGGGAGGGGAGCGTCTGCCCCGGCTGCCCAGGGTCGGGGAACGCCGGATGAAGCAGGCGGTTGAGGGCCGTGGAGCAGGCCTCGGCGGCGGCGCGGGACATGTGGGCATTGTCGTTGCCCGCCCAGCCATAGGACTCGAAAGCGTTGCTGTTGAACGAGACGAGAGCGACACCACTGGTGGAGCCGCCGGGAACGTTCTTGATCAACGGCACCGTGGCGGCCCGGGGCGCCAGGACCCCTGAAACCAGGCAGAGTTGGAGCGGCACGCCGGCATCTTCGGGGAGCGCGCGCAGCGACCGCCAGAAATCCCGGACCTGGGGACGCGCGGTAACGAGCCGGTCGACGTCGGGAGCGTACACGAAACCGAAGAGGTCGTTGCCGGCACATTCCTCCGGCAGGATGACGACGATCTCACCCCGGCCGAGCCGGTCGAGGAAACGGCAGACGGCGCGCACTCCCTCATCTCCCGTGGCTGTCAGGCATTCCTCGGCGCGCTGCCGGAAGAGAGCGAAACGGGCGGCCAGCTTCTCGGGCTCGCGCCGCTTCGCCGGATCGCTTTCAGGATCGAGGCCGAGGACGTACTCGGCCTTGTCGAATAGAAAGAACGCGCGATCGCCGCTGGTGCGGCCGGCTTCCCGAGGCACCTCGAAGTTGGTAGGCCGCGGGCGCGGCTTCTTCTTTCCCTCTTCGGAGGCAGGAATCGTGTGGGTGCCGAGGATTCCTAGGAGCGAACCGTCCTCGCCGACCGTCAGCAGCCAGGCGAGCGGCTTCCATTCGAAGTCCGGATCCACCATCAGGTGCTCGGCCTCGGCGAGCTGATAGAGCGCCTGGAGGATCACACCGCACCTCCAGCGGTGGCGGCCGGCATCGCCTCGGGGTCCTCGGGGACTTCGAGGACGCCGCGCTCGAGACGGGCCTGGAAGAAGAC
>DASWQX010000628.1:0-3416 GCA_036403495.1 Thermoanaerobaculia bacterium | reverse complement strand
GCGAAGACTCGAAGGCCCTGGATGTCGATCTCTTGGACGTACAAAGGGATGCCGCTCCGCTCCGGCGATCATACCATTCCCGGGCCCCTGTCCCGGTTCCGTTCGGCCGTCACACCCTAGGGACAGCATTGAAAATTCTTTTGAAGTCCTCGGTCCGATCAAAGGCGCTGAAGCTGCACCTGCCCTGCCGCCGGTCCTCTCCTCGGGAGATCGGCGGCAGGGATTCCTTCCCTCCCGCTCCCTGCTGACTGCCGCGAATCTCTCCTCCGCCTGACGGGCCGTCGCGAGATGGCGTAAAATCGGCGCGGCTTGGCCGAACTCCGAGCCCCTGATTAGAGATGCCCCCGGATACCGTCGCCGTCCTCGCCGAAAAGCCCTCCGTCGCCCGCGACATCGCCCGTGTCCTCGGCGCGGATCAGCGGGGAGAGGGGTACCTGCGCGGCAACGGCTACGTGGTGACCTGGGCCATCGGCCATCTGGTGGCGCTGGCCCAGCCGCACGAGATCAACCCGGAGTGGAAGCGCTGGCGGCGGGCCGACCTGCCGATGCTCCCCCGCGACTGGCCGCTGATGGTCTCCGCCGAGACCAAACCGCAGTTCGAGGCCGTGCGCCGGGTGATCACCGCGCCCGAGATCGAGCGCATCGTCTGCGCCACCGACGCCGGCCGCGAGGGGGAGCTGATCTTCCGCTACATCTACGAGGCGGCGGGGTGCCGGAAGCCCTTCCAGCGCCTCTGGATCTCCTCGCTCACCCCCGACGCCATCCGCGAGGGGTTCCGCAAGCTGCGCGCCGGCCGCGACCTCGACCCCCTCGCCGACGCCGCCCGCGGCCGCAGCCGCGCCGACTGGCTGGTGGGGATGAACCTGTCGCGGATGTACTCGCTCGACTTCAACGAGGAGCAGCTCTCCGTCGGCCGCGTCCAGACCCCCACCCTCGCCATGGTCGTCGAGCGCGAGCTGGCGATCCGCGCCTTCGTCCCCGAGGACTACCTGGAGGTGGTGGCGACGTTCTCGCCGGGAGGCGATCTTACCTATAGGGGCACCTGGTTCGCCGGCGAGACGGCCAACGCGGAGGCGAAGCGGATCAGGACGCCTCCGGACGGCAAGGACGGCGAGGATCTGGCGATGGCGGCGCGGATCGTCCAGCGGGCGAAGACGGGCCGGGCGGCGATCGAGTCGATCCGCGCCGAGACCAAGCGGATGCCGCCGCCGCTCCTCTACGACCTCACGGAGCTCCAGCGCCACGCCAACCGCCTCTACGGCTTCAGCGCCAAGAAGACGCTGGGCCTCGCGCAGGCCCTCTACGAGCAGCGGAAGCTGATCAGCTACCCGCGCACGGACAGCCGCCATCTCTCGACCGACGTCGCCGCCACCCTGAGCGACGTGGTGCGGGCGATCCAGGGCCCCTATGCCGAGAAGCTGGCGCCCGGCACCGGCGAGCGCCCGTTGAGCCGCCGGTTCGTGGACGACTCCAGGGTCACGGACCACCACGCGATCATCCCCACCCCGGTGTCGCGCGACGCTTCCGCCCTGGAGGAGGACGAGCGGAAGATCTACGACCTGATCTGCCGGCGCCTCCTCTCGGCCTGGCACGACGACCACGTCTGGTCGATCACGACTGTCATCACGGCGATCTCCAACCCGCCCGCCTCCGGCGTGGGGGAGCCGCTGCTCGACCGCTTCCACAGCACCGGCACTCTGGTCGACCAGATCGGCTGGAAGGTGCTCGACATCGACCGGAAGAAGAAAAAAGAGCCGCCCAAGGAGGCGAAGGAAGGCGAGGACGACGTTACCTCGCCCGAGGAGAACCAGGACCTGCCGCCCGGCCTTTCCCAAGGGCAGCCGCAGGAGGTGCGGGACGTCCGCGCCGTCGCCAAGCAGACCCGTCCGCCCAAGCGTTTCACCGAGGCCACCCTGCTGACCGCCATGGAGACGGCGGGCAAGACGCTCGACGACCGCGAGCTCTCCGAGGCGATGAAGGATTCGGGGCTCGGCACGCCCGCGACCCGCGCCGAGATCATCGAGACCCTCCTGCGCCGCGAGTACATCGTCCGCCAGGGGAAGAGCCTGGAGGCCACGGACAAGGGGATCCGGCTGATCGACATCGTCCATCCGCACGTCAAGAGCCCGGCGATGACCGGCCAGTGGGAGGCCCGCCTCCAGGGCATCCAGCGCGGCCAGGGGGACCTCGGGGCGTTCATGCGCGAGATCGAGGAGTATGTGCGCGGGGTGGTGGGAGGGGCCTCGACGGCACCGGCAAGAAGCTCGACGAGCGCCGGTTTCGCGGAGGCGGGGATGCCGCCCTCCCGCCCGACCCTCACCACCCCAGCCCTCCTCTCCCGGCCCCACCCGCCCTCCCTCACCGGGAGAGGAGGGAGCAGGAACGACAACGGCGGTTCGTCGGTGCCAGCGCCCACCCTACCCTTCGCCGCGCCGTCCCGAATCCCTCCGACCGCTCACGCAGGAACGGTTTCCCGCCCCACCCTACCCTTTGCGCCCCCCCCTCTCCCTGGGAGGGAGGGGGGAGGGGGAAGGGAGAGGGGGCCGGGGGGTGAGGGTCCGGGCGGGGGAAAGCTCGATCTTCGCCCCACCGGCAACATCGACAACCTCCTCCACACCACCTTCCGCCTCCCCTCCTTCCGCCCCTATCAGGAGGCGGTCTGCCGGGCGGTGGTCGAGGGCAAGGACGTCCTGCTGGTGATGCCCACGGGCGCCGGCAAGTCGCTCTGCTATCAGCTTCCCGGCCTCGCGCGCGGTGGCACCACGCTGGTCGTCTCGCCGCTGATCGCGCTGATGGAGGACCAGGTCGGCAAGCTCCGCGAGCTGGGGCTGCGCGCCGAGCGGATCCACTCCGGCCGCGACCGCTCGGCGTCACGCCAGGTGTGCATCGACTACCTGGCCGGCAAGCTCGATTTCCTCTTCATCGCCCCCGAGCGCCTCTCCGTCCCCGGCTTCCCCGAGATGCTCGCCAAGCGCAAGCCGGTGCTCATCGCGGTCGACGAGGCCCACTGCATCTCGCAGTGGGGGCACGACTTCCGGCCCGACTACCGGCTGCTGGGCCAGCGCCTCCCCCTGCTGCGGCCGGCGCCGGTGATCGGCCTCACCGCCACCGCCACCCCGCGGGTGCAGGACGACATCGCCAGCCAGCTCGGCCTCGCCCACGAGGGGCGGTTCATCCACGGCTTCCGGCGCACCAACATCGCCGTCGAGGTGGTGGAGATGCGCCCCTCCGAGCGGGGCGACGCGGTGCGCAAGATCCTCTCCGATCCGGAGCGCCGGCCGGCGATCGTCTACGCGCCCACCCGCAAGGAGGCGGACGCCCTCGGCGCCTCGCTCCAGGAGAGGTTTCCCGCCGCCGCCTATCACGCGGGGATGACCACCGCCGATCGCGACCGGGTGCAGTCGGGGTTCCTCTCC
>DASWQX010000627.1:0-2924 GCA_036403495.1 Thermoanaerobaculia bacterium | reverse complement strand
AGATGTCATAGAACTGCGCCCCGTACGAGGCCTCCGCGCCATGGGGGTAGATGACATCCCCCAGATGGTAGAGGAAAGCGGGCTTGCTCGCACCGATCCCCGCCTGCCGCTGGGCGACCATTAGCGAAGCGACCTGCCGCTGCCCGAAATCGGAATCACCGTCGTTGCCCGTGTCTCCCATCGTGTGGAAGACGAGGGTCTTCGCCGCCGTAATCGCCGCGATCTCTTCTGGGGGAATGAACTGCGACAGACCCAGCGTGTACGGCTTCGGGTTCTTGGGCAGCAGGTCGTTTCGGAAAGCAAACTGGTCACGGTGCGCCTCGCGGAACGGGTTGCGCGCGCTGATCGGACCCGCGCCAACGCGCCGACGCGGCTGGGCCTCCGCGGTGGCGAATGCCATCCGGGCGCTCTCCCGCAGCGGTGCCGCGACGAGCCGGACATGCGCGCCACCTTCCGCGTCGAGCGCCCGCCAGGCCTGGAGTTGCTGATCGAAGAGAATAAAGAGCGCGAACCACTGGTTCCGACCCGGGAAATAGACGAAGAGGGCACCGTCACGATAAGTGCCGTTCTCGATGTCGTGGCCTCCCCCCGCGGGGTTGAGCTGGTTCATGTGCACTTCATGGACGCCACCAGGGAACGTACGGCCGAAGACATAGACCTGAGCCGTGGAATCCAGAAAGGCCTGGGTCACCAGATCGTGAAGGTCGTTGTGAAGCACGTTGCGGGGATCGCCCGCGACGAGCTTCGGGTCGAGCCGAATCAGCTCGTCGCGGTTGAAGAGCTTCTCGCGCACGAAGTCCAGGGCGAGAGGATCGTGGGCGTCGCCATCCTGCAGGTGCTTTTCGCCGTCCGGCAGCGCCAGTAGAGCTTCGGGTTGGGGCGGCTTGAAGTCGTGATCGACCTGGTACCAGACCAGTGAACCGTCTCTCGACTGGACATTGACCGCCGCTCCGAAGGTCGGCCCTCCTGCGTTCACGGTCAATTGCAGATGCGGATGATCGGTACCGAGGTTCACCACCTTCGGCGGTTGGCTGATCCGTCCCTTGACCAATGCGTATTGGAAGGACCCATCGTCCTTCTTCCCAGCGCCGCTTTGCGGCCCGTTGCCGCCATGGCCGTGCGATCCGTGAGACACTGTGAGCCTCCTTTCTCGGCTGGGCGAGCCGGCCTCGGGCGCAGGCTCGTGTACCGATCTAAGGAGCTAGACGGACGGACTTCCGTTTTTCTCGACTGAGGAAACGCCGGGCGCGGACCCTCCGCATCGTGAGCTGGTCGCAATCACCCTCAGCCGGCACGGACATCCGATCTCTTTTAGGGGGCGCCTCACGGCCTAAGAAGGCGGCGCTGTTACCAATGGGCACAACGGCTTCGTGGAGCTGGTGTAGGATGCAAGGGCTATGGCTCGCGTCTACCTGGAGAGCTCGTTTGTCAGCTACCTCACTGCCGCTCCCCGCGAAGGGCGAGACCCGATTACGGCTGCGCATCAACAGCTTACGATCGAGTGGTGGTCCCGGCGGCGGACCGACTTCGACCTCGTGGTGTCTCAGGTCGTTCTCGATGAGGTCCAGATGGGAGATCCCACCTTCGCAAAGAGCAGGCTGGAGGTGGTTGCCTCTCTACCCCGCCTCCTCATTACGGATGAGGCTACGACCCTGGCCCGCAACATCCTATCCAAAGGCTTTCTGCCTCAGAAGGCTTTCCCTGATGCACTTCACATCGCGATCGCTACGGCTCATCAAATCGAATACCTTCTCACCTGGAACTGCAAGCACATCGCCAACGTGGAGGTTCTACCTCGCATCGCAGATCTCTGCGAGGAGCAGGGCTTCCTGCTTCCAATTATCTGCACTCCCGAAGAGCTCTTAGGAGTTGAAAATGCTCACTGATCCGATTGTAGAACGGCTCCACAAGCAGCGCGAAGAGTACATGGAGCGCTTTCAGTACGACTTTGACGCGATCATCCGTGACATCAGGGAGCACGAAGCGGCCTCCACAGCCCCTTTGGTTGAACCTGCGGCGGCGGAGCCGCCTAACAGTGTGGCGCGGCGGACTCGTTTCGGCCGCTCTTGAGAGGGCCTATGTGGTGCAGCGAATCGGGCCGGAGATGAGGTGAGCGGACGTCACGCCCTCGCCGCCTCGCGCAGCCTTTCCACGTCCCGCAGTGGCGGCTGTCCGAACAGCCGCTTGTACTCCCGGTTGAACTGCGAGGCGTCGTCGTAGCCCACTCTGTAGCCCGCGCTGGCGGCGTCCAGGTTCTCGCCGAGGAGGATGCGCCGGGCCTCCTGGAGGCGGAGCTGCTTTTGGAACTGCAAGGGGCTCATCGCCGTGACCGCCTTGAAATGATGGTGAAAGCCGGAGACGCTCATCCCGAGCTCCCGCGCCAGGCTGTCGATCCGTAGCGGCTGGTCGAACTCCCTGCGGAGACGCTCGACGGCTTCCGCGATGCGGTCGGTCTGGCCGCCCAGGAGCGCCAGGTGACGGAGCCGGTTTCCCTGATCTCCCATCAGCAACCGGTAGACGATCTCCCGCGTGATCAGCGGCCGCAGGATCCGGGCTTCGGCCGGCGAATCGAGCAGCCGCATCAGCCGCACCGTGGCGTCCAGCAGGTCCGCGTCGAGCGGGCTCACGTCGAGCGCCCGCGCGTCGCCCCGGCTCCGCGCGGAGAGGTGCCCGGCCTCCACCATCACCGAGCCGACCAGCGCCGGGTCGAGATCCAGGCGGAGGCTCAGATAGGGCCTCTCCGCCGACGCCTCCAGGACCTGGCCCACGACGGGCAGCTCCACGGTGGCGAGCAGGTAATGGGCCGGGTCGTAGCGGTAGCGGCTGTCGCCCAGCAGCACCTCCTTGCTCCCCTGCGCGATCACGCAGAGCGAAGGCTTGGAGACTCCATGGAGCGGCTCCGTCGGGGTCGAGGATCGGTTGAG
>DASWQX010000626.1:0-4599 GCA_036403495.1 Thermoanaerobaculia bacterium | reverse complement strand
CCTCGGCACCCTGACCGCCTCCGGCGGTCTTGGCGGTGATCTCGAGGCCGTCGAGGATCGGCACGCCGGAGGCGGTCAGGGTGCCGAGGGTGCGGCAGAAGCGGGCGACGGAGATCTTGCGCAGCAGCATGCCGACGACCGGAATCTTGAGCAGCGCGCCGTCGAGGAGGCGCCGGCCGTGCGGCGTGCGGTGCCAGCGGCCGATCGCGATGTAGCCGAAGACGACGATCATCAGGATGAAGATGAAGTAGTCGGCCACGAAGTTGCTGGCGGCGATCACGATGCGGGTGAGCAGCGGCATCTCGCCGCCGAGGCCGGCGAATAGCTGGGCGAACACCGGGATCACCTTCCACAGGATGATGAACACCACCAGGGCGGCGATGACGATGATCGACACCGGGTAGATCAGCGCCGCTTTCACCTGGCTGTTGAGCTTGACCGCCTTCTCGATGTAGACCGAGAGGCGCTGCAGGATGATGTCGAGGATACCGCCCGACTCGCCGGCCGCCACCATGTTGGTGAACAGGTTGTCGAACGCCTTGGGGTGCTTCTTCATGGCGTCGGCCAGCGAGGCGCCGGACTCGACGTCGCTGCGGACCTGCTGGATGACCGCCTGGAAGGTGCGGTTCTCCTCCTGGTCGCCGAGGATCTCCAGGCACTGCACGAGCGGCAGGCCGGCGTCGAGCATCACCGAGAACTGGCGGGTGAAGATGGCGATCCGCTTGGCGCCGATGCCGCGCGGGAAGCGGGGGATCAGCTTGATCTCCCGCCCCTTCTCCTTGATGCTGGTGATCTGGATCTGCTGGCGCCGCAGCACCGCCGCGGCGGCGTCGCGCGAGTCGGCCAGGAGTTGCCCCTCCTGGACCTGGCCGGCGCGGGTCTTGCCTTTCCAAATGAAGCTGGGCATCTTCCTACTCCCTCCGCTACGCGGTCAGCGCCGGGTTCAGGCTGGCGGGGCCGCGGTTGATGATCTCCTGCAGCTCGTCCGGATAGGACGAACGGGCGAGCGCCGTCTCCAGCGTGATCATGCGCTTGAAGTAGAGGCTCGCCAGCGACTGGTTGAACGTCTGCATCCCGTGCTTGGCCTGGCCGGCCTGCATCATGCCGTAGATCTGGTGCACCTTGTCCTCGCGGATCAGGTTGCGGATCGCCGAGCTGGGGATCAGGATCTCCATGGCCATCGCGCGCCCCTTGCCCCCGGTCTTGGGGAGCAGGGCCTGGCAGACGATCCCCTCCAGCACCAGCGAGAGCTGGGCGCGGATCTGCGCCTGCTGGTGGGCGGGGAAGACGTCGATGATGCGGTTGATCGTCTGCGCCGCCGAGTTGGTGTGCAGGGTGGCGAAGGTGAGGTGGCCGGTCTCGGCGATGCGCAGCGCCGACTCCACCGTCTCGAGGTCGCGCATCTCGCCGATCAGCACCACGTCGGGGTCCTGCCGCAGGGCCGAGCGCAGGGCGGCGGTGAAGCTGTAGGTGTCCGCCATCACCTCGCGCTGGTTGACGATGCACTTCTTGTGGCTGTGCAGGTACTCGACCGGGTCCTCGATGGTGACGATGTGCTCGCTGCGCTCGCGGTTGATCTTGTCGATCATCGCGGCCAGCGTCGTCGACTTGCCCGAGCCGGTGGGGCCGGTGACCAGGACCAGGCCGCGCGGCTTCTCGCACAGCCGCTCGACGATCGTCGGCAGGCCGAGCTCGCGGAAGGTCTTGATCTCGTAGGGGATCTGGCGGAAGACGGCGGCGATCGCGCCGCGCTGATGGAAGATGTTGGCGCGGAAGCGGGCGAGCCCCTTGATGCCGAACGAGAGGTCGATCTCCAGGTTCTCTTCCAGCCGGTGCTTCTGGTTGTCGGTGAGGATCGAGTAGGCGAGCGACTTGGTCTCGCCCGGCGTCATCGGCGGCAGATTGAGCTGGCGCAGATGGCCGTCCACCCGCACCTGCGGCGGCGAATTGGTCGTGATGTGCAGGTCCGAGCCCCCCTGCTCCACCATCGACTTCAACAATTGGTTCAAGGTCGGCGGCATGACCACTCCGGCAACACGATTCGACGACGAGATGGAACGACAAAAACTGGCAGTAGTCTACACCATTGAGGGAATAGATGAAAGGACATAAGCGGGCGCGTTCGTGGCCTGCGACCTCACCCTCGGTCCCTCTCCTAAAGGAGAGGGAGGGCCCGGCTGGGGCCGCGTCGCAGTCGTCCCGCCCGAACCCTCACCCCCGGCCCCTCTCCCTTCCCCCGCCCCCCTCCCTCACAGGGAGAGGGGAGACAAGAAGCACCGGACTGGGGCGCTCTTGTTTTTAACTAACTTGCTCCCTCTTCTCCCGGTGAGGGAGGGGGCCGGGGGGACGGGAGAAGAGGGCCGGGGTGATGAGGGCTCCGTCTTGGGCCCGTCCCGGCCTTGCGCTATCGTAGGGCGATGGGCGAGCCGGTCGGCGGTCATCACGAAGAGGAGGCGCTGGGGAAGGTCTACGACGTGGGCCTGCTGCGCCGGCTGGTGGCCTACGTGCGGCCGTACGGCGACATGGCCCTCGGATCGCTCGGTCTGATCATCCTCTCCTCGCTGCTCCAGCTCGTCGGGCCGCTGGCGACGGCGGTGGCGCTCGACCTCTTCGTGCGCGTCCCGGGGTCGGCGCCGGGGCAGATCTCGGCGCCCAGCGCCTACGTGCGGAACCTGCTGCTGGCCAACAACATCTACCCGGCGGACATCGCCGTCAGCGGCCTGACCGCGGTGTCGATCCTCTACCTCGCCGTCCTCCTGCTGACCTTCCTCGCCCTCTACGCGCAGGGGTACGTGCTGCAGTTGATGGGCCAGTACATCATGAAGGACATGCGCGGCCAGATCTTCGGCCGTCTGCAGCGGCTGCCGCTGAACTTCTACGACCGGAACCCGCTCGGCCGGCTGGTCACCCGGGTGACCACCGACGTCGACGCCCTGAACGAGATGTTCACCGCCGGGCTGGTCTCCATCTTCGGCGACCTGATGCTGCTGGCCGGCATCGTCGTCGTGCTCTTCTGGTTCGACTGGCGGCTGGCGCTGGTGGCGTTCTCGATCATCCCGCTGCTGTTCTGGCTGACCTCGTGGTTCCGCGCCCGGGTGCGCGAGAGCTTCCGCATCGTGCGGGTCAAGGTCGCCCGCATCAACGCCTTCCTCCAGGAGCACATCACCGGCATGCCGGTGGTGCAGATGTTCAACGGCGAGGAGCGGGCCGGCGCGGAGTTCGACCGCATCAACGCCGAGCACCGCGACTACAACGTCAAGTCGATCTTCTACTACGCCGTCTTCTTCCCCGGCGTCGAGCTGATCTCGTCGCTCGGCGTCGGCCTGCTGATCTGGGTGGGCGGCGGGCGGGTGGTGTCGGGCGCCATCTCGATCGGCGCGCTGATCGCCTTTCTCCAGTACGCCCAGCGCTTCTACCAGCCGCTGTCCGACCTGTCGGAGAAGTACAACGTCCTGCAATCGGCGATGGCGAGCTCCGAGCGGATCTTCCGGCTGATGGACACGCCGGTGACCATCTCGTCGCCGGCGGCTCCCTTCGATCCTGAGACGGTGCGCGGAGACATCGAGTTCGACGACGTGCGCTTCGCCTACAAGGAGGGGGAGCCGGTGCTCAAGGGGGTCTCCTTCCGGGTGCGGCCGGGCGAGACGCTGGCGGTGGTGGGGCACACCGGCGCCGGCAAGAGCACCCTCGCCAGCCTGCTGCTCCGCTTCTACGACATCGACTCCGGCGCCGTGCGGGTCGACGGCGTGGACGTCCGCGAGTGGGACCTCTCGCGCCTGCGCCGCAGCGTCGCCATGGTGCTCCAGGACGTCTTCCTCTTCTCCGGCTCGGTGGGCGCCAACATCCGCCTGGGCAACGAGGCGATCGACGACGCGCGGATCCGCTGGGCGGCCGGCGAGGTCCATGCCCTGCCCTTCATCGAGCGGCTGGAGGGGGGCTTCGACGCGGTGGTCAAGGAGCGGGGCGCCGGCCTCTCGGTGGGGCAGAAGCAGCTCATCGCCTTCGCCCGCGCCCTCGCCTTCGATCCCAGCATCCTGATCCTCGACGAGGCCACCTCGTCGATCGACACCGAGACCGAGCAGGTGATCCAGAAGGCCCTCGACCGCCTGCTGGTCGGCCGCACCAGCATCGTCATCGCCCACCGGCTGTCGACGATCCAGAAGGCGAACCACATCCTCGTCCTGCACAAGGGGGAGGTCCGCGAGTACGGCACCCACCAGGAGCTGCTCGCCCTGCGCGGCATCTACTACCGCCTCTACCTGCTCCAGTACAAAGACCAGGAGCTCGGCGGCGTCGAGAGAGCGCTCGCGGGGGCGTAGTTCTACTCTGTCAGATTGGCCGCCCTCTTATACACATCTCGCAGGATCGGGGAGGGTTTGTGGCCTGCGACCTCACCCTCGGTCCCTCTCCTAAAGGAGAGGGAGGGCCCGGCTGGGGCCGCATCGCAGTCGTCCCCCTTCTCCTTTAGCTCTGTCAGCTCGGCGGCCGAGCACATGGTGGTAAGGAACTTATGGCGGAGTTAGACTACCGAGGTTCTTCCTCGGGCGAAGTAGGCCGGATCTACATTGGTGCGAGTGAGCCCGCCCTTTAGCTTGGCCG
>DASWQX010000625.1:0-6824 GCA_036403495.1 Thermoanaerobaculia bacterium | reverse complement strand
TGGGTCGACCCCGTGCTCCCCTCGGCTCTGCGGACGGCGAGGATCACGGCGCTGCTCCTCGATTCCGGGCGCCGCTTGTGGGTCGGCACCGCCGAGGCGCTCTACGCGCTCGCGCCGGGTCCTGTCGGCGAGATCCGCCGGTTCGACGCGAGCTCGGGGTTCTCCGGCGTGCGGCGATCCGGCGGCCTGCTGCAAACCCGCGACGGCAGGATCTGGGTGGCGGCCAACGCCGGGCTCAGCGTGTTCGACGGCCAAAGTTTTCGCACCTACACCCGCCGCAACGGGGTGCCGGCGGAGGGGCTTTCGGGGATGGCCGAGGACCGCGACGGCAACCTCTGGGTGGGCACCCGAGCCCAGGGCCTGCTGCGCGTCGCCCACGGCGGATTCCTTTCCTATGGCGCCGGAGAGGAGACCGGAGGGCCGGGCGTCGGCGAGATCTTCGAGGATGGCCGGGCCAACCTCTATGTGTGGGGCGGCGACCGGCTCCGCCAGAAACTGTTCTATTTCGACGGCGAGCAGTTACGGGACGTCACCCCGGAGGCGGTCGAGCGCGCCGGTCCCTCCGGGCGGGGGCGTCACCAGATCGTGATTCCGGAGGCGAGCGGCGAGATCTGGCTGGGCGGCGCGTCAGGGCTCTGGCACCTGCCCAGGGTCGACGAGCCCGCCGCCCTGAAGCGGGTTCCTGTCACGTTTTGGAAAGCCGCGCAGGAGATGGGGGAGATCTCCCGCCTGTTCGAGGATTCGCGGGGCAGGCTCTGGGTATCCTCCCTCGGTGGCCCGCAGGCTCCCGGGCCCGTGGCTCGAAAACCTACCTTTCTCTCACGCTGGGATCGGAGCACGGGACGCTTCAGCCCCGTGGCCGCCGTCGAGCGCCTGGGCCGCGGCGCGCCGTCGGCGTTCGCCGAGGATCGCTACGGCAATCTATGGATCGGTTTTTCCAGCGGCGGCTTGGCGCGCCTGCGCGGCGAGGCGGTCGACCTCTTCCTGACCGGTGCAGGATCGATCAACGATCTCTTTATCGACGGTGGAGCGCGTCTGTGGATCGCGACCGCCAACGGCGGCGTGGTCCGGATGGAGGATCTCGATTCGAGCCGGCCGCGATCGATCTCCTATACCGCCGCGCAGGGCCTGTCGAGCGACCGGGTCCTGTGCGTGACGGCGGACCACCGGGGATTCCTCTATTTCGGCCATGGACGGGGAATCGATCAGCTCAACCCGCGGACCGGCCGCGTCCGCACCCTGACCGCCATCGACGGGCTGCCTTCGCGGGTGGTCAACGTGGCGTATCGCGCCCAGGACGGCAGCCTCTGGTTCGGCACCCCCTCGGGGCCCTCGCGCTACCTGCCGGACGATCCTCGCGTCGAGGCGCCACCGCCGATCTTCCTGACCGGGGTGCGGATCGGCGGCGTGCCCATGCTCCTGCCGCCGCTCGGCCAGCACGACGTTTCGGGGCTCGAGCTGCCGCCCGAGCACAACCAGGTGGATGTCCGCTTCATTGGCATCAGCTTCGCCTATGGTGCCGGGCTGCGGTATCAATATCAACAGAAGGGCTCGGCCGCCGGTTGGAGCGAGCCGCGGGCAGACCGCTCGGTGCTGCTGGGCAACTTGGCGCCGGGCAAGTATCGCTTTCTGTTCCGCGCGGTCACTCCCGACGGCGTGGTGAGCCCCGCTCCCGCCTCGCTCGCGTTCACCTTGCTGCCCCCCTACTGGCAGCGCTGGTGGTTCGTCCTCCTCGTCGCCGTGGCCGCCGCCGCCGTGGGCTGGGCCCTTCACCGCGCCCAGGTGTCGCGCCTGCTGGAGCTCGAACGGGTGCGCACCCGCATCGCCGCCGATCTGCACGACGATCTGAGCTCGAGCCTGGCGCGGATCTCGATCCTTTCCGAGCTGGGGCGGCGGCAGATGTCCGGACCCAAGGAGGCCGCGGGCACGATCCTCGATCAGATCGGCGAGACCGCGCGCGAGCTCATCGAGGCGACCGGCGACATCGTCTGGGCGATCGATACCCGCCGCGGCGATCTCGAAAGCCTGCTCGCCCGCATCCGGCGTTTCGCGGGAGATCTGCTGGAGGCGCGCGGCATCGGCGTGCTCTTCGCCGGTCCGCCCCGGGCCGCCGAGATCGTGCTGCGCCCGGAGATGAAACGTGACCTGTACCTGGTGCTCAAGGAGGCGCTGCACAACGCCTGCAAGCACGCCCAGGCCCGTACGGTATGGATCGAGGTCGCGGCGACCGGCCGCGAGCTGGTGGCCGAGGTGCGGGACGACGGCGTCGGGTTCGCTGAAAATAATGGGCACTCCGGCAACGGCCTGCGCAACCTGCGGGAGCGCGCGGCGCGTCTGGGTGGAACCCTGGCCGTCGATTCCGTGCCCGGCCAGGGCACCCGCGTCCGCCTGAGCGTAAGGTTGTGACCGGGGGGCGGGGGCGCATGATCATGTTTGACCGCGACGCGGTGACGTCGGAAACTAGGACCGGGATGAGCGAGACGAGTTTGGAGGACGCGCCATGACCGAACAGGACCGCATCCGCGTGGTGATCGTGGAAGACGACCGGATCACCCGCGAGGGCCTGCGGATGCTGGTGGACGGCACTCCGGGCTACCGCTGCAACGCGGCCTTCGGCTCGCTCGAGGCTGCGCTGGCCGGCCGCGGCGGCGAGCCGGCGGACGTGGTGCTGCTCGACATCAAGCTCCCGGGAATGTCGGGCTCCGAGGGCGCCGGCTCGCTGCGCGAGCGCTGGCCGGAGGCGGCCATCCTCATGCTGACCTCCCTCACCGATGAAGACAAGGTTTTCGAATCGCTCTGCAACGGCGCCGTCGGCTATCTGCTCAAGTCCACGCCGCCATCCAGGATCCTCGAAGCCGTGCGCGAGGCGCGCGAGGGCGGCGCCCCCATGTCGCCCGAGATCGCGCGGAAAGTGGTGGAGCTGTTCCGCCGCCATCCGCCGCCGGTGGCGCTCGACGAAGCGCTGACGCCGCAGGAGATCCACCTGCTCCGCCTGGTCGCCGAAGGATGCAGCTATCAGGTTTCCGGCGATCAGCTCGGGATCAGCATCAACACGGTGCGCAACTACATTCGCAGCATTTACGAGAAGCTCCAGGTCCACACCAAGTCCGCGGCCGTCAGCAAGGCCATGCGGGCCGGCCTGCTGTAAATGGTGACAGGTAGCGGGCTTGGCGCGGTTCCTGGCGGAGGACAGGGGATGCCAAGCGAGTCGTGGCTGAGAAAAATCCGTTGGCCCATGGCGGGACTGGGTCTGGGCACGCCTGCCAATCTTGCCTCTCTCTCGCCGGCGCAACGGCCCCGGCTCGGTCGCACGATCCTGGCTTCAGTTGTCATCGGGCTCGCGATGGTCCTCGTTGTCCTGGGTCTTGACGATCTCCTCTTTTCCGGCGAAAGCCTTGGCCGGATCCGCGCCATCGGCGCGATGCCATGGACCCTTCGCCTCGGAGTCGCCGCCTTCTCCTCAATCAGCGAAGAGCTCATCTACCGGCTCGGCCTCTCCACCCTTGTCGCAGGCCTTGCGTTCCTGGCGCTCCGCGGGCGCTCGCGGCGGGCTGCGCAAATTTCCACCTGGCTTGGGATTGTCGTGGCCTCGGTCCTGTTCGGCCTCGCTCATGTGGGCAATGCGCCCAACTCGGCGCATCCGGTTCTCCGCGCGCTCACACTGAACGGCCTCGCCGCGCTCGTCCTCGGTTGGCTCTACTGGTATCGCGGCCTCGAAGCCGCCGTCGTCACACACTTCATCGCCGACGCAACCCTCTACCTTGCCATCGCGAGTCTCTTTTGAACCAGCAGGCGCAACAGACCCCCGGGCGGCCGTGAGCAAGGCCATGCGGGCTGGCCTGCTCTGACTAGATCGAGATCTGGTAGACGATGCTCTGGCCGGCGCGGAGGCTGGCCGATTGAGCGGGCAGGCTGAGCGTCTTGAGGGGGTTGCCCTGGGCGTCGTTCACCTGGATGGAGAAGGCCATCACGGTGTAGGGGGTGGGCGCACTCGCCGTCTGCGAGGAGATGAAGAACAGAACAGTATGCATGCCGGGGCCGATGTGGCCTCCGGTGCCGAGGTCGACCTCGGCGGAGGCCGGAGCCTCACAGAAATAGGTGATATTGCCGTCGCCGTCGGTCTGGGAACCTTCGTCCTGCTGCGGGCACGAGTCCGCCACGACGATATTGTCGATCAGGATCTGGGCATCGATGATGGTGGGTGTGCCCGCCGTGTTGCTCAGATTCGTCGACAGGCTGAAGGTATAAGGTCCCGTCAGCCCTTCGTCGTCCGGGGGCTCCGTCAGCGATCGAAGACCGTTGCAGCCGGCGAGGCCGAAGGCCGCCAGAAAACCTGCCGCGAGGAAAAGCATCTTGCGTCGCATTTCGATCCCTCCAGGGAAGGCCGGCGTGGAGCGGAATCGCGCCAGGCCGGCACTGGAGGGATCCTGTCAACGCCGCGGGGGCGTCGCCAGAGCATGTTCATGCCGAGCTGCCCGCTACTCGCAAGTCCGGGAGAAGGTGCAAGCCCGGTTGTCGCTGGAGACCTTGCCGGGGTTGTCCACGAGCCCGCCCGCGATCTGTCCGAGCTCGATTCCTTCGAGGGTGCGGAGGGTTTCCCGGGTCAACGTCAGCTTCTTCGATTCCTGCTTTTTCATCAGTCTCTCCCTTGGAAGGCCCGGGATCCTGCGTCCCCCGGGCCCTGAGATTATAATCGCCCTTGCAACGGAGATTCCATGAAAATCTATGTAGTGACGACCGGCATCCTCTTCGGCTTGATCACCGTCGCGCACATCCTACGGATGATCCGGGAAGATCCCCACCTGGCGACCGACCCCTGGTACCTCGCCCTCACCGTGCTCACGGCGGGCCTTTGTCTGTGGGCGGGGCTCCTGGTCTGGCGCAACTCCCGGTCCTGACTCCGATTCCGGACCCCGCGACCTCTGCAAGGGACATCCGCCGCGAGGCCTCCCCGGTGCTAAGCTTGGCATTCTCTTTGCCGATGTTGCCGAGCAACGGGAGAGGAGATCGCCATGCGGAACAAGACAGGTTGGTGGTTCGGAGCGATGGTTCTTGGCAGGCTGGTGTTGGGCTGGCTGGTTCTTGGCGGAACCGCGCTGGGCGCGACGGACGTCCAGGCCCCTCGGCCGGGAGATTTCGGAACGGCGGTCGACGTGCGCGTCGTCAACGTCGAGGCGGTGGCGAGGGACTCCGGCGACCGCCCGGTCCGAGGTCTCAAGGCGGCCGACTTCTGGCTGACGGTCGACGGTCGTGAGGTTCCCCTCGAATACTTCTCCGAGGTCTCCAACGGGGAAGAGGTAGCGAGCCGGTCGACCGAGGCTCCCTCCCTGGCTCCCGTCAAGGTGGGGACGAACTACCTCATTTTCATCGACGATTTCTTCTCGATCGACGTTCAGCGGAACCGGGTGCTGAGCCGTCTCGAACAGGACCTGCGCCTCGGTCCCGAGGACCGGGTGGCGATCGTGGCCTACAACGGGCGGCCCACCATGCTGAGTAACTGGACGGGCGACATGGGCCGTGTGCGGCAGGTCCTCGATCAGGTCCAGAAGCGTTCCGTCCGCCGGCTCTCCCCGGTCTGGAATCCGGGCGTCGAGGGAGCGGCAGCCGCGGCTTCGGTGGCGATGCGCGGCACGCCGCCGCGGCTGGGCCGCAAGGTCTTCCTGCTCGTCTCGGGCGGCTGGCCAGAGCTGGTGACCCATTCCGAGATCGCGCCTGGGGAGATTTCCCCCTTCATCTCCGCCGTGCCGCTCGAAAAGCTTTTCGAGCCGGTGGCGGACACGGCGAACCTCCTCGGCTACACGATCTACTTCCTGGAGATCCCTGGCGTGTATGGGTTCTCGGGCCTCGATGACGTCTTCGCGCCGGCGGAGACCCTGCCCTCCGGCAGGTTCTCGGTCGTCTCGCTGGGCGAGAACCTCGGCCCCTACCAGAACGTGTGGCAGCTCTCCCGGCGCACCGGCGGCGGAGCGGTGCTCTATTCCACGAGAGGACGCTATCTCGAGCGGGTGGAGCGCGATTCGAGCTCCTACTACTCGCTGGCGTTCTCGCCGGGCTGGAAGGGGGACGGCCAGCGGCATCGGATCAAGGTCGAGGCCCGCAAGGCCGGCGTCCATGTGCAGACGCGGGACGGCTACTTCGACATGACGCCACGGATGCAGGCGCTGCTCAAGTCGGAAAGCATGCTGTACTTCGGCCATGGCACGGCGATCCAGGCCATGGCGGGAAAGCCCCAGTGGGGCGGTTTCGGCGCGATCAACCTACCGGTGACGCTTTCGGTCCCCGCCCGCATGCTGACGGCGCGCCCGGTGGACGGCGGCTATCAGCTTAGCGCGACCGTCCGGACGACTTCCCGGGACGACTGGAACTATCCCGGCGAGCATCCGGAGGTACGTCTCACGCAAACCCTTGCGAAAGCGCCGCGCCCGGACGACGTCATCCCGTTCACGGTCACGCTGAGCCTCAACACGTTGGGGCAGCGAATCTCCTTCATCGTCCTCGACGGTGGCGGAGCTGGCGTCGGCCGGGCCACGCTCGACTACAACTACAAGCCGCGACGCCAGGGCTGAGCGACATACGATTCAGTAATGATTGGATAATAATCACAAGGTCGATTAGAGGAATGAGAGACTTCCTGCAGTTGCTCCTGCGTCTGGCGGAAACGCCGGCCAGATATATCTTCGGGCGAGACATCTTCATATCGTACTCGCATGTTGACGCGGCCCAATATGCACCAGACCTAGCCGAAGCTTTAAGGGTAAAGCGGCCGAAGTTATCGATCTATCTGGACCGCTGGATAGCACCAACGGCAGACAAGCTTCCTCTCA
>DASWQX010000624.1:0-4549 GCA_036403495.1 Thermoanaerobaculia bacterium | reverse complement strand
CACCGGCGCGCTGATGTTCAAGAGCGAGTTCGACATGCGCCAGGCAGGCACCTGGAACGAGCCCGCCCAGACCGCCACCGACACCATCTGCCCCTACTGCGGCGTCGGCTGCACCCTTACCGTCCACGTCCAGGACGAGAAGATCGTCAAGGTCACCTCGCCGCTCGACCACGACGTCACCCACGGCCACCTGTGCATCAAGTGGCGCTTCGGGTGGGAGTGGGTGAACCGGCGGGAGTAGGCCGCCGCGTTTTCCACAGAGATTCGGGAAAAACTCAGCGGGCGGCTCTCCCCTCCGAGATCCTTCCGAAAGAGTTGCCGGGGGAGGTCTCCCCTTCGACTTTGCGCGGAAAAATCTCAAAGGGCAAAGCTCCCCTTTGAAAAAAGACCGCCGTCTTACTCTTCCTGGAGGATTTCTTCCTTGAACGCGCCGGGTACAGGCTTCGGCGGTGAATCGTTGCGGGCGAGCGGCCGCGGCTTCATTCCAAAGCGGACGAGCTGGCTGCTGTTGGGCCCGTAGACTCCCTTGAGCTTGGAGCGGATCCGGCTGGCGACCGTCTTTGCCTGCTCGGTGGTCTCCGCGAGCGCCTTCGCGGTGGCGCGGCGTTCGCCCTCCAGCCGCTGGCGGCGCGCGTGGAGCTTCTTCGCCTGCTTGAGGAGAGCCCGGAGCTCCTCGAGGTGCTCGCCCAAAAGAGAGTCGTCCAGCGAGGCGCTGCTCGCGCTGGTGACGAGCCCCTCCCAGTCGGACAAGGATTCGGCGACCGCGACCTTCGGCATGGCGGAATCATATGCGAGCGGACTACCGGCGTCACCCTCCCGCTCTTGCCGCGGCCGCGGGCTCCTCCCGGCAATCGATCTCCGGATTCTGCCGCGGGCTGACGTCCCGTCCGTAGAAGCGGTGGAGCTCGACCGAACGGGGCAGGATCACGGTGTTGACCAGCACGATGCTCTCGAAGAGCGTCTCCTTGTTGCGGCGGGGGATCTGGAACGCCGGACCGAGGATCGGGAGCCTGCCGAGGATCGGAATGTAGAACGGCGTCTGCGGGTGGGACACCGTGACCGAGAACGACGAGATGTCGAACAGGTCGAAGGCGCTCACCACGGCGTCGGTGTGGATGTTGTGGCTGGCGATGCCGGCCGGCGGCGCCGCGCGCCAGATGTCCGTTCGCCCCTGGTCCAGGGGAGTCGAGGCGACGCCGAACCGGGCGTCCACGGTGAGCCGGGCGGCGCCGCCGTCGGGGAGGACCGTGGGGCGGACGCTCAGGGCGATTCCGGGCGCCACCTTCGTGTAGGCCGGCTCGGTGTCCGCGGAGAGGACCGCCGCCAGCCCCAGCGCCTGGGCGCCGGAGAGGCCGGCCAGCACCTTGCTCGCTCCCGTCAGCTTGTCCTTCTGCGTACCGTCCCCCGACTCGCTCGCCGGAAACGCGAGATCCAGCAGCTCCTTCCCGAACGGCTTGGGGCGCCCCGATTCGACGAAGGAGGCCATCTCCGGTTCCAGGCCAGCTTCCAGTCCGCTGGTGACGACGATGCGCGTCCGGCCGACCAGCGCCACGCCGTCCCCCTTGCTCCGGCTCGTGCCCTCCTTCTGGACCCGGCGGAGGAGAGGATCGAGAAAGAGGTCGTTCATGTCGGCGGAGAAGGCGTCGGTGACGGCCTTGAGCACGCGGTCGACGGTCGCTCCGGTGCGCACCAGGCTCCTCGGCGCGTCGGGACGGAGGGGCCAGCGGGCCTTGTCCTTGAAGCAGTAGAGGGCGTTGCGAAAGTCGAGGAAGCTTTCCAGGTCTTCGTCGTAGCTGTCCTTGAGGATATCGGCGAGCCGGTGGAAGGGTATGGAATGATTCTCCTGGCATTCCCACGCGCCGCATTGAGCCTGGACGAACGCCTGGAGAGCCTTCACTTTCTGATCCCGCCGCGGGTGAAGCACCAGCAGTAGCAGGGCTTCGTTGAGCGACAGCGACCCCTTCGCATGCAGCTCGATCCCGGCGGTCTCGAATTGGTCGGCCAGATTTTTCCACCACTCGGGGTCGTTCGGATCATCGGTCCGCACGACAATGTGCGCCAGCTCGCGCTGCACGTCTTCCATCCGGTCCCGCACGGCGCGGATCTGCTCGCCGATGGCCTGGGTCCGGTGCGAGACCTCGTCGGGCGAGCCGCTCACCTGGATGGCCCACATGTTCATCTGCACCTGCGGCCAGGGCGAATCGATCAAGGAGAGAAACCGCTTGACCGCGAGGACCTGGCTCTGCTTGCCGTGCAGGAAGAGGCGCCCGCCGCCGGCCCTCCGCACGATCGGCTGGCCGTAGACGGAATTGAGCGTTTGCACCAGGGTGTCCACGCTGTCGGGCGCCGCCGTTGTGAGGGTGCCGTCGCCCGACGCGCTGGAGACCCGGCTGCGGATATAGGTGAGCACCCAGAGGTCGGTCGTCTCGGGCTCCGGCGCTTCCGACTCGCCGGGCGACTTGACGAAGATCCGGTCCCGGATCGTGCCGCTGTCCGCGACCACGCCGTCGGCCTGCGTGAGGATGCGCCGCTTCTCCCCATCGGTATCCACGTCGCCTCGGAGCGTCACGACCAGACGGTTGTCGGCCTGCGCGGTGACGTCGACGTTGGTCCGCAGGTCGTCGATCTCGAAGACCAGGCGGCTCTTCAGCTTGTCCGCGAGAGAAGCGTCGGCCGCCCAGCAGGGCGCGGAGAGCCCGCCGAGTATGGTCCACAGGAAGAGGAACACCGGCCCGAGGCGGGCTATCCATTGTGCAGGGCGCCGCAAGATCTCCATGAATACCTCCCTCAAGGGAGACACCCTTGCGCGAGGAATGTTTCTACACGTTTTCACGAATCAGATCGAAGATCCGTCCTCCGGCGAGGGAAGGCTTCCCGCGAAGCATCAGGATGTGGTGCGGCTCCGCCATGAACCAGACGAGGGTGTTCCACGCGATGGAACCGAACGTCTTCTTGAACGCCGGCTCGCTGCGGTCGCGGTAGGCGGTGACGAACGCGATCCGGTCCGGACCGATTCTGGCGTCCTGCGCGATCTCCAACAGCGCCTGTTTCCGGCTTTCGGAGATCGGTCCATCCGTCGCCACGACCTCCACGAAGACCAGAAGTCCTTTTCCGGCTTCCAGGTCGAAGAAGAGGATGTCCGGAAGCACCTTGGCCCGATCGATCTTCAGGCCCATGCTGGAGATCAGGCGCTCCTCCTGGGCAACGATCTTCTCCCCGCTCTCGCTCAACAAAAGGACGGCCGGCTGGTACAGGAACGCCGGGGCGAAAATCTCGACTACGGCCTTGGAGATCACGGAGCTCGGCCCCGGCGCGAGCTGACGGACCGTGCGATTGGGGAAGACGACTTCCACCCGGTCCGTAGCCGACGCCACGCCCTGGCGCAGCAAGGAGATGCGGCTCAGCTCCATGGGATCGAGATGCTCGCTCTGCCAAGCCGCCACGGCCGCCGCGAAAGGCTCGCCTTGCAGCTCCGGATCGAACAGCGCCGCGAAGTCGTCGCGCAGCGTGTATCTTGGTCGGGGGGACGTGGTGGCGACATCAGATCGCTGAATCGTCGTGTCGACGTGGACGAGGCCCTCCCGCAGAGTTTCGTCCCGAACGGGCTCGCGCGTCGTGTCCTTGTACCACCCCTTCCCGATGTGCTTGAAACCGGACTTCCAGGCGTTGGCGCCGTAGGCCAGCCGCTCCGCCTCGTCGAGCCGCTCGGCTTGCGCGTCGCTCATCCGATAGACGTGCTTTGGACCGAGCCATCCACCGAGCCTCTCCAGCGCTCCGCCGTACAGCATTACGAAGACAATCTTGGCGGCCATCTCACGCGTGAGGTAAAGCCGGTTGGGAGTCCCTTCCGGAAAGATCACCGCCAACCGCGACCTGATCTCGGAGATGGGCGGCAGGTCAGGCAGCGGCATGGGTCCGCTCACGCGTGTACAGATCGTGGATGTAGCGCTGCAGAGGTTCCCCAGTGACTCCAGCGTCCAGGATTTCCTCCAAGCGCCGCGCGACCTCGGGAGGCGGCAGGGGCAGCGCTTCCAGCTCCGTCGCCGAGACGGCTACGCTGCCGCTGATGCAACGGAACGCGGCGTCCACGACCTCGCTGTTGAGGAGCACCGCGATCACTCGCAAGGAGACCGCCGGTTGATCCACAACGGGGCGGACCATGTTCAGGTGGTTCTCCACGGATACGGCACCGACCTTCCGCAGGAGCTTGGCGGGCAGCTCGGCCGCGATCAACCGCCGGCGCTGCTCCTTCGCGGTGGTCCTCTGGACCAGCACGCAAGGCTGATCGGTCAGGAGCCAGTCCTGATCCTTCCTCGGCTTCAGATAAGGCTTATGGTTTTTCTTCTCCGTGCGATGCTCGAAGCGCCCATCCGGCGTGATGCATTCCGCCCAGAGGATCGGATAGGAGTTGCCAACCGGGTGAGAGTGCAATTGCGGCTTGTGCCGGTTCCAGACCAGGGGCCCCGTCGAAACCTTGTAGCCGTAGTCGGACAATCGGTAGGGCATGTCGCGCAGGCGGGCCACGAGGTCGGCCTGATCGCGGTGGCGC
>DASWQX010000623.1:0-10328 GCA_036403495.1 Thermoanaerobaculia bacterium | reverse complement strand
GCGTCGCGGAACTCCGCAGCGAGCCGGTGCCCTCTTTCGGCGCTCAAGGTGCCACGGCGAGCTACCAGATCGAAGGTCTTCAGAACCAGGCGCGCAAGCTTCGGGATCTTCGGCGAATCCCTGAATGGCTCTAGCTGAAGGTTCAAGTCTTGGATGTCCTGCATCTGGCCAAGGCTCGCGAAGACGGCCGCAAGATCCAAGGTGACCGCGGCAGCATCGAAGACACGGCTGTGCTCCAGAAGCTCCTCGCGGATCTCGCGAAGCGTTGCGACCGCTTCCCCGGTTTGGTCCAAGCCCTTATGAATCCATCCCTTGAAGGTTCGCGCGAGCCAGCGCTCCTTCTCGAGCCCGACCCGCTGAGCGAGCTCCCAAGCTTCGGCGTGAAGCACCTCGGCTTCGAGATACGATTGGCACCGGCATAGGAAGTAGATCTGCTCCAGACGCAGCCGAAGCCACAGCTTCGGATCGTCCTGCTGAGAGTGCAAGCAGACCTCGGCCTCAGCGAGTGCGGCGAGGGCCTGCTGCTCCCGGTGCAATTCGCCGAGCACCGGCGCTTGGGTGAGGAGCAGTTGCGCGGTCAGCTCTCGACACGGACTTGTCGAGAGCGCGCGGACCAGCAGCTCCAGGGCGACCCGAAACCTCCCCTGGTCGATTCGCAAAGCGGCCTCGAACTCGAACATGCGTGCTTCCATCGCCATCATCAGCCACTCTTGGGACTGTGCTGGAGTTGGATCGTCGGGCACGATGAAAGACCCATCCGGCATCACTTCCGGTATGGCGTCAAGGATCTTCAGAGCGACTCGCGAAGTCAGGCTTTCCGGGTTGGATTCATAGGCTTCAATCGCTTCCGGAGACAGGCCCGCCCTTTGGGCCAGCGTCTCCGGGCTCCAACCACGCCGAAGCCGCATCTGTTGGAGAATGAGTGCGGTATCGGCGAGAGAGCTGTGGGGCGGCACTTTGGAATCTTACCCGAAGGCGAGGCCCGACGGAAGCTCGTCTCGACCAGGGAAATACCGGGAAGCCGCTACGACTAGCCGCGGGCCGGCCGGATTCCGGCCGTCAGCTCGCGGTAGTAGAAGCCGGCCCAGAGGAGGAGGGGGAGGGCGAACTTGAACGCCAGATCCATGACGTGCTCGGCGAGGCCCCAGAAGTTGATGGCGAAGGCGCTGTAATGGGCCGTGCTCCAGGGGCCGAGGTGCACGTAGGTCGCCTTGACGTAGAAGAAGATCAGGAAGATGTCGAAGAAGATGGTGATCAGGAAGGCCCAGCCGAGGTTCTCCAGGCGGCGGCGCCAGGGGATGCCGGGGACCGCCAGGAAGAGCACGCCGAGCATGATCAGGTGGAAGTGCACGTCCGTCACCCGGAAGGAGTGGACGAGACTCTTGGCGGGGGGGAAGTCGCGCCGCGAGATGTAGGCGAAGTGGGTGTCCTTGCGCATCAGGTCGGTGACGCTGGGGTACTCGGTCAGGTGCACGAGGTTCTGCGCGCTCCCCAGCAGGAAGCGGTTGTAGACCGGCGTCATCAGCAGCCAGAGCAGAGCCACGGGCACCACCCAGAGCAGGGCGTTGCGGACGAGGAGGAGGGCCCAGTTCCGCTGCGGCTTCTTGTCCGCCGAGATCTTGTCCGTCGGCATCGGATCAGGTCGCGGGCTCGGCCGGTATCGCAGGCGAGGCCGGCGTGGCGAAGCGGTTCGCCCAGAAGATCCAGAGCAGCACGCCGACCAGGATGACGATGGTCTGCCAGATCACCGTGTGCGAGGTGTCGAAGATCCGCGGGAAGTAGACGCCGGTCAGGAACAGCGCCACCACGCGGATCAGGTTGACGACCTGGATGGCGAGGATGCCCAGCACCAGCCCGGCCCCCCGCGACTTCCACGAGGCGGGGAAAGCGAGGACGGCGGCGAGGAAGATCAGCATCGCCTCGACGCCGTTGCAGCCGTTGCGGATGTTCACCGCGAACTTGGCGCTACGCAGGATCGTCCCGTTCTGCGTCACGTGCTGCCCCATGGCGTTGAGCACCGCGCCGCTCGTCCCGGCGATGGCCGCGGTGAAGGGATCGACCACGTGGTCGTTGACCCAGTTGAGCGAGATCAGCGTGAACCCCCCGCCGAGCAGCACGACGAAGAGGATGAGGAAGGTCAGCTCGCGGCGGTAGCGCCGCCAGAAAGGGCCTTCCGGAGATGTGACGGGGGAGGGGGCGGCGGAGGTCTTGCGGGCCATACGGGTGCGCGATTCCAGGGTTGCGATTCCAGTTTGAAGCTTGCGAGACGATCTTAAGGGGATGCGGCCGAGGTGTCCAGCCTATTCCCGCTCCTCGACCTGCGCCGCCCCCCAGAGCTCGCGGTATTTCTCGCGGACGTACGGGTCGAGCTCCGCGGCGAGCTCGGCGGGGAGCCGCAGGATACGGACAATCTCGATGACGTCCGCCAGGTCCTTGAGCCGGTGCGGCGCGGTCATCCCCGAGGCGAGCTTCAGCTCGATCAGGCGGGGGAGCGGCAGCAGCGAGATCCGGTCCCCCCGGACGGCGGCCGAAGCGGGGTCCGGAAAGGCGACTGGCTTAGGGAGGCCGTCGCCGGGGTAGTCGCCGGCGAGGACGACGTCGATCGGCACGCCGTTCTCGATGTCCCGGAGCCCTTTGCTGCCGGGGAACTTGGCGACGTAGCCGAGCCCGAGATGCCGCGTCTTGAACGCCTCGAGCCCATCGGGTGTGAGGAGGAGGTCGACGTCCACGGTCACGCGCCGGTAGCCGTAGGCGTTGAGGGCCATCGCGCCGATGACGGCGTAGGGGATGCCGTCCTCCTCAAGGAGGCGCGCCACTTTTTCAAGCGCCCGCTGCACGTCCGCTTCGCCCATGAAGAACCTCGTCGCCTCCCGCGCTCCCGCGAAAAAGCGCTCCTCGTCCTCCCAGCTTACTGTCTTGGGATCATGCCTCATCGGGGACGTCCCGCCTCGGTTGGGCGGGTCCTCGGGCCTCATCGGAGTGCACCAACTGGAGGAGCTCCTTCAACTCCGCAACGATATTGCCCGGGGGATTCCCCGTCAGGCCTTCCCGGATCAGACGCTTGGCCTCGCTGAAGTCCTGGCAGTCCCGGGCCAGCGTGGCCGCGCTGCGATACAGGACCGACCTTGTCGGCTCGTAGTCGTAGGCCCCTTCCAGCAGCTCTGCCGCTTTCCGCTCCTCCTCGAAGGCGGAGCGAAAGAGCTTTCCAGCCTGCCGAGGGTCCGGCGAGAGCAAAGCCTGCTCGGCGAAGGACATGGCGGTCTCGTGAAGTCGAGAAACCTTGGCGAGATTTTTCATGGCTTCATGATCCTCAGAGCGGGTCGGCTGACCTTCATCAATCTTAGCAAGGGGCGGCTAAATTCCACGATAGCGATCCAGGCGGGGCTATCGGTCCGGAACCGCTGGGTCTGCTTGATTTTCTCCGAGGTCCGACCCTTGATCGCCGCCTCGGTTCCCTTTCGGATTCCAGAAACTTCCAGTCGCTCTCCCCGTTGAAGGAGAGGCTCGCCTTCCGCACTCAGCCAGTAATCGAAACCCGTACCCTTCCGGGAGCGGTGCAGGACGACGAGGTCCGTGAAGCTCCGGACAGCCAGAATGGCGATTCCGCAAGCGCCCAGCTCGGTCGCCTCCTCCTCATTCCGATGCGCGAGAGCCATCTGTAGACTGACGTCGAGCCGCTCGAGGAGGAAGCTCTCCTCGAAAGAACCGCTGATTTTCAGCTCGGTGCGGATCGCATGCCCTTCCGCCGCCAGGCAGACCGATGCCGCCTCGGCCAGCACTTCTCCCCACGCGGGAGTGAGCCCGGGCATGCCGTCCATCAACGAGGAAAGCGCAAGGCTGCGTAGAGAGGTCAGTCGGTCTGCTCCCGATTCCGGCCTTCATGGCCCAATCCTACTCTTCTGCGACGGAGAAGGGTAAAAACGCGCCTTCACGATACCACAGCCCCTCGTTTGACATCCCCCCGCCCCCGGCCATACGATGCCGCGGATCTGGAGAACTCCCTCGACGTGGCCAAGAACCTGACGCCGAAGACCACCATCCTCGACGCCAAGCAGATGGGCCGGATCATCCGCCGGATGGCGGGCGAGATCGCCGAGCGCCATCACTCCGACCTCTCCTCCCTGCTGGTGGCCGGCATCCGCACCCGCGGCGTTCCCTTCGCCGAGAAGGTCGCCGCCGAGATCGAGCGGATGGAGGGGATCAAGGTCCCTGTCGGCACCCTCGACATCACCCTCTATCGCGACGACCTGTCGACCGTCGGCCCGCAGCCGCTGGTCAAGGGGACCCACCTGCCGCGGTCGATCGACGGCTGCGCCGTGGTCCTCTGCGACGACGTCCTCTACACCGGCCGCACCGTGCGCGCGGCGCTCGACGAGCTGGTCGACTTCGGCCGCCCGAAGATCGTCCAGCTCGCCGTGCTGATCGACCGCGGCCACCGCGAGCTGCCGATCCAGGCCGACTTCGTGGGCAAGAAAGTGCCGACGTCGCAGAGCGAGATCATCGAGGTCACCTTCCTCTCGACCGACGACACCGAGCAGGTGCGCATCCTGGAGCGTCCCGACCGCGCTGGTGGTCTCGTGGAATGACGCCGGAGACCCCCATCCGCTGGCGGCGCAAGGACCTGTTGGGGATCGCCGAGCTTTCGGCGGCCGAGATCGGGCTGATCCTTGACACTGCCGAGTCGTTCGCCGAGATCGGCGAGCGGGCGATCAAGAAGGTGCCGACGCTGCGCGGCAAGACCGTGCTCAACCTCTTCTTCGAGGCCTCGACGCGCACCCGGTCGAGCTTCGAGATCGCCGAGAAGCGGCTGTCGGCGGACAACATCAACTTCTCGACCTCCGGCTCGGCCCTGGAGAAGGGGGAGACGCTGGTCGATACGGCGCTCAACCTCCAGGCCATGGCGCCGGACCTGGTCGTCATCCGCCACGCCCATCCGGGTGTCCCGCACATGCTGGCGAAGCGGATCAAGGCCGGGGTGATCAACGCCGGCGACGGCGCCCACGAGCACCCGAGCCAGGCGCTGCTCGACGCCTTCACCATCCGCCGCCACAAGGGGACGCTCGCCGGCCTGAAGGTCGCCATCGTCGGCGACATCGAGCACAGCCGGGTGGTGCGCTCGAACATCCACCTGCTCAAGAAGATGGGCGCCCGCGTCGCCATCGGCGGGCCGCGCACCCTGATGCCGGTCGCGATGGAGGCGATGGGCGTCGAGGTGGCCTACACGCTGGACGAGGCGATCCGCGACGCCGACGTGATCATGATGCTGCGCGTCCAGCTCGAACGGCAGGGGCGGATGGCCTTCCCGTCGGTCCGCGAGTACTTCCAGCTCTTCGGCCTGACCACCGCGCGGCTGGCGGCGGCCAAGGAGGACGTCATCGTCATGCACCCCGGACCGATGAACCGCGGCGTCGAGATCGCCAGCGAGGTGGCGGACGGCCTCACGTCGGTCATCCTGGAACAGGTCACCCACGGCGTGTCCGTGCGCATGGCCATCCTCTACCTGCTGTCGGGTGTCCACGAGGAGAGCGCCTAGCATGGGGAAGCTGGTGATCCACGGCGGCCGGGTGATCGACCCGAGCCAGGACCTCGACGGCTCGTTCGACCTGCTGATCGAGGACGGCCGGGTGGCGAAGCTCGACGGACGCATCAAGCCACCGAAGGACGCCGAGACCTTCGACGCCTCGGGGCTGGTGGTGACGCCGGGGCTGATCGACATCCACGTCCACCTGCGCGAGCCGGGGCAGGAGTACAAGGAGACGGTCGCCACCGGCACGATGGCCGCCGCGGCCGGCGGCTTCACCGCCGTGGCCTGCATGGCGAACACCGTGCCGGTCAACGACAGCCGCTCGGTGACCGAGCACATCCTGCTGGAGGCGCGGCGGCACGGCCACGCCCGGGTCTACCCCATCGGCGCCATCAGCAAGGGGTTGCTCGGCGAGGAGCTGGCGGAGATCGGCGAGATGGTGCGCGCCGGCGTGCGGGCGATCTCGGACGACGGCAAGCCGGTGATGAACGCCGAGCTGATGCGCCGCGCCCTGATGTACGCCCAGCACTTCCGCGTCCCGGTCATCCAGCACGCCGAGGACCTCACCCTCACCGGCAACGGCGTCATGCACGAGGGAGAGTGGTCCACCAAGCTGGGGCTTCCGGGCATTCCCGGCGCCTCCGAGGACGTGATGGTGGCGCGCGACCTCATCCTCGCCGAGGACACCGCCGGGCGCTACCACGTCGCCCACCTCTCGACGGGGCGCAGCCTCGACATGGTGCGGCGCGCCAAGGCCCAGGGGATCGGCGTCACCTGCGAGGTCGCCCCCCACCACCTGATCCTCACCGACGAGGAGGTGGCGAAGAGCGGCTTCTCGACGCAGACCAAGATGAAGCCTCCGCTGCGCTCGCAGAAGGACCGCGAGGCGCTGCTCAACGGCCTCGCCGACGGCGCGGTCGACTGCATCGCGAGCGACCACGCGCCCCACCACGCCGACGAGAAGGACGTGCAGTTCAGCATGGCCCCCTTCGGCATCGTGGGGCTGGAAACCACGCTCAGCCTCTGCCTCGACCGCCTGGTGCGGCCCGGGATCTTGAGCCTGCCGCGGCTCGTCCATCTCCTCTCGACCGGTCCGGCGCGGGTGCTCGGGGTCGAGGGGGGGACGCTGAAAGTGGGGAGCGTGGCCGACGTCACCGTCTTCCATCCCGATGCCGAGGTCACTCTCCGCGCCTCGTCGTTCCGCAGCAAGGGGAAGAACACACCTTTCGACGGCTGGACCCTGCACGGGCACCCGGTCGCCACGTTCCTCGAAGGCCGGCGGACGCTCGGCTAGGCGGCCGGAGGGACAGGAGCACCGATGACCAAGATTCTTTCGTGGACCGCGTTCGGCGCCGCCGTGACGCTGGTGGCGGCGGCTGCGCTCGCCCAGACTCCGACCTCCGCGCCGGCGGCTCCGGCACCTCCCGCCACCCCCGCAATCGATCGCCAGGCCGCCTTCGACGGCGTCGTCGCCGCGGAGAAGGCGTTCGCCAAGCTCACGGCGGAGAAGGGGATGCGCGAGGGGTTCCTCGCCTTCCTGGCCGACGACTCCATCGTCTTTGATCCCGATCCGGCCAACGGCCAGCAGGTCTGGAAAGGGCGGAAGCCGTCCCCGGCCGTCCTCGAATGGTATCCGGTGCACTCGGAGGTCTCGCTGGCCGGCGACCTGGGGTTCAACACCGGCCCCTACGACTTCCGGCCCAAGCCCGCCGACAAGCCGGTTGCCTGGGGGCAGTTCGCGACGATCTGGAAGCGGCAGGCGGATGGTTCCTGGAAGGCGGCGCTCGACCTCGGCACCAGCACTCCCGAACCCACCGCGGCAGCGGCTCCGGCGCTGGCGCTGAACGGCCCGACCCGGGTGGAGGAGAGCGCTCTTCCCAAGGTGGACGTGGAGAAGGCGCGCTCCGCGCTGCTCGACGCCGACCGGGCGCTCGCCGCGTCGACCCTGGAGAAGGGGAGCGCGGCCTATGACGGCGTCCTCACCGACGACGCCCGCCTGCTGCGCGTGAGCCACCAGCCGGCCTTGGGACGGGAGGCGGCGCGTGCCCTTCTCGCCGAGTATCCGATGCCGACCACTTGGGAGAGCCTCGGCGGCGGTGTCGCCCGCTCGGGAGACCTCGGCTACTCCTACGGCTTCGTGAAGAAGCACGAGGAGGGTCCGGAGAGCCCCTGGATCAACACCTCGAACTATCTCCGAGTCTGGCGCCGGGAGAAGGACGGCCCCTGGAAGCTGGCCTTCGAGGTGCTCAGCCCGCGGCCGCAGAAGCCGAAGGCCTGATGGGGTCTCGCCGCCCTCGAATCCTCTTTTTTCTCTTCCTCCTGATCCTCGCCCGCTTTCCGGCGGGCGCGGCCGGTCCCCAACATCCGGCCGGCGAGGCCGTCTTCGGGGGCAAGCACGTCGTCCTGCACGCCGCGCCGGAGCAGAAGGAGAGCCCCGAGCTCGTTGCCCTCACGATCCAACTGGATCTCGCCGTGCGCGAAATGGCCTCCAGGGTGCCGGTCGAGCTCGCGGCGCCGATCCGGATAACGGTCGAGCCGGACTACGTGTCCCAGGGGCGCCATGCCGGCGAGATCGGCGAGGCGGTGCGGGGGCAGGACGCCGATCTCCTCCTGGTCTACAACCCGGCGGACCTGCCGGCCTACCGCTACGCCCTGGCCGGCGTGCTGCTCGACCGCGCGGGCCTCGCCAAGCGGCTGCCGCCGGCGCTCGCCCGCGGCGCGGCCCTCTGGCTCTCGCGCGACTGGTACGGCAAGCCCTACCCCGACTGGCTCCCCCTGCTCGCCGCCACCCGCGTCCTGCCGGAACCCGGCGACCTCCTGGCTCCCCAGGAGCCGGCGGGCACCTCGATCCTCCTCTCGACCCCCGTCGCCGCTGCGGTCGTCGACCGGCTCCCTGGCGGCACGCTGGCCGCCAGGCTGGCGCGGCTGCCGGAGGCGGAGCGCGTTCGAGAGATCCTGCAACGGATTGTGGCGGCTCCAGGCCAAGCGATGGCTCACCCGGCTCCCGCGCGCGGCGAATTTCTCAAGGGCGTCTCCCTCGCCATGGCGAACCGCCTCGACGGCGGCTATCACGCACCGTCGGTCGACCGTCAGCTCGATGCCTTCGCGCGGCTGGGCGCCAACGCCGTGTCGCTGATGCCCTTCGCCTTCCAGCCGGGGGCGGACCGGCCCGAGCTCCACTTCCTCTCCCACGGTCCGGCGAGCGAGACCGACATCGGCCTGATCCACGCGGCGCGCGACGCCCGAGCGCGGGGGATGCGGGTGCTCTGGAAGCCTCACATCTGGGTCGGCGGCGGCTCGTGGACGGGCGAGATCGCGATGAAGGGCGAGGCGGACTGGGCCGCTTGGTGGAAGAGCTACCGGCGCTACGTGCTCCATCACGCCCTGCTCGCCCGCTGGGCCGGCGCGGACCTGTTCTGCGTCGGCGTCGAGCTGTCGAAGACGATCGGCCGCGAGGCCGAATGGCGGGAGCTGATTGCCGGCGTCCGCAGGTTCTTCCCCGGGGCCGTCACCTACGCCGCCAACTGGTACGGCGACCTCGAGACAGTGCGTTTCTGGGATCAGCTCGACTACGTCGGCGTGGACGCCTATTTCCCGCTCGCCGCGGCGCCCGGGGCCGACCGCGCCGCCCTGCTGAAAGGGGCGCAGGAGGTGGCCGGCCGGCTCGCCCGGGCCGCGCGCCGCTCCGGCCGGCCCGTCCTGCTCACCGAGGTCGGCTTCGCCGCCCGGCGCGAAGCCTGGATGAGCCCCCATCTGGAAGGGGGCGAGTACTCGGAGGACGACCAGGCGACGGCCTACGAGGCGCTGTTCGGCGCTCTCGGCCGCCAGCCCTGGCTCGCCGGTACCTTCCTCTGGAAGGCGTTCAGCTCTCCAGAGGGCGAGGGGGGCCGGAGGAGATCGGCCTCCGACTTCCGCTTCCAGGGGCGCCGGGCGGAAGCCGTGATCGGCCACTATTATTCTCAGAAATAGGCTCAGAAATAGGACTCGAGGACGCCCCGCCGGCGCACGTCCAGCGTCGCGCAGTGGAACGAGCCGCCGAGCAGGTTGAAGCCGCGGAAGTCGCAGGTCAGGACCTCGAAGCCCCAGCGCTTCAGCGCCTGGATCGTCGCCTCCTCGTGGCGCTCCACGATCACCCGCCGCTCGTCGAGCGAGAGCACGTTCATGCTAACCCAGCCGCTGCACAGCACGTGGTCCTCGCGCGAGTAGGGCTCCGGCGCCGGCCGCACCTCCCAGGATTCGAACAGCGGATGGAGCTCGGCGACGCGCTCCGGGACGCGCTCAGGATTGACCAGCAGCTTGCCGGGCGCGAGCAGGGTGAGGGTGGCGTCGATGTGCATGGGATGGCTGTCGCGGGTGCGTACCGGGTGGATGCGGTATTGGGGGCCCAGGTGGCGCGCCAGCCAGCGGATGCCGAGCTCGTTGGTGACGTGGCTCCGCTGCACGAACAGGTCGGTGCCGCAGCGGACGAAATCGGCGGCGTCGAAGGTGGGCTCGTCCTCGCCGATGACGTACTGGACGTCTTCCTCCTCGCCGGGCTCCTCATAATCCTGGCGGTAGAGCTTGTCCCGGAGCTGCGGCTTGGGGGCTGCGGTCCAGCGCGCGCCGCTCAGGAAGTACTCGCGCAACAGCGGCCGGTAGGCGTCGGTCTCGTGATAGCGCGAGCGCCAGGCCATCGGCGCCTCGATGATCTCGTCGCCGACCACCAGCAGGGTGTCCCGCGGCATGGCGGCATAGAGCCCGCCGGATGAGCGCCAGTGCGGAGTGGAGTAGGGGCGGGCGTGATCGATCCGCTCCGGACGGCGGA
>DASWQX010000622.1:0-5055 GCA_036403495.1 Thermoanaerobaculia bacterium | reverse complement strand
GCCGGTCTCCCTCCTCCGGGTTTCCAGCACCTCTTTACTAGAGGAGGTTTGCAACAAGCCCCCGGCCGGGAGGCCTTGCGACCTCCATGAGAAAGGAGCGGACGATGAAATTGTCCAGTACCTTGCTGCGCACCGCCGTAGGAGCCGCCGTGATCCTCGCCCTGATCGCCGGCTCACCCGCCTTCGGCGCCGACACCATCCACAAGGGAGTCGATCTGTGGATGACCGTCGCCGGGTTCGCCCAGACCAGCTTCGCCGATCAGCCGATCCCGGCGGGCTTCTTCTGCGCGAGCTCGCAGCCCTATGGCGGCACGGTCGTATTCAAGGGCGCGCCGCTGGCGATCGCGCCGGCCAAGGGGCTCGGCCCCATCGACACCGCCGTGCGCCGTCTCGACGACGCCAGGTTCGACGCCCAGGGCACCGCCTCGACCCGGATCCAGATGATGGCTCTCTCGCTGGTGAGCACCAAGCCGATCGAGACGAGCTGCGGCGCCTACGACGTTGCCGTCAGCCTGGCCGGTGAGCAGCCGGTGACCACGATGAAGATCTTCCGCACCGAGGCGCTCGGCGGGACCTACTCGGCGCCGCTGGCCCTCAACGTCAAGGCGGTCTTCACGCCGGTCAACGGCGACAGGAATGGCCGCCGCGAGGTGACCCGCCGCATCGACCTCGGTCCGGGTAGCCGCTCGGTCTGGGCCTACGTCAGCGTCCCGCAATACAAGACCGGCGTCAGGATCGATACCGACGGCGACGGCCGTCCCGACACCGTGCTGCCGGCGTCCTCCAACTTCCTCGCCGGCGTCTCCCCGGCCGTGCTCAAGGGGACCTCAGCACAGCCGCGCCTGGCGGCGAGCACCGACACTTCGGTGCCGATCTGCCCGGCGGGCCAGTGCGTCTATCAGTCCTGCCACTGCAACCCGACCAGCACCAACCCCTACGAGCCCCACGGCTCGTGCGACCCCACCCATCTGCACTGCGTCTACGTCTGCGTCACGCCGCAGCCCGGCACGCTGTGCATGGACGTCGCCCAGCCGACCGACCGCACGCTGCAGTGAGCTTCGGGCGGCGGCCCCTTCCCGGGCCGCCGCTTTCCCTCGCCCTCGCTTTGCTATGCTCCCGGCATGGAATTCCAGGGCACCGAAAGCTACTACCTCGACCCCGAGCTGGGCGCCATCGTCAACATGGCGATCGCGATGGAGAAGCCGCTGCTGCTGACCGGCGAGGCCGGCACCGGCAAGACGCAGCTCGCCTTCGAGATCAGCCGCTCGCTGGGCTACCCGATCGAGACGCTACGCTGCAAGTCGACCATCAAGGGAGAGGAGTCCTGCTACGTCCAGGACACCGTCCTCCGCCTCAACGACGCCCGCTTCGGCACCTCCGGCACCGGCCGCGACGTCAACCGCTTCTTCGACTACGTGATCTGGGGGCCGATCGGCCGCGCCTTCCGCGCCGAGGAGCGGGTGGTCCTGCTGCTCGACGAGATCGACAAGACCGAGTCCGACGTGCAGGACAACCTCCTCGACGTGCTGGAGGACTGCGAGTTCACCATCCGCGAGGTCAACCAGCTCGTGAAGGCGAGGATCCGGCCGGTGATCATCCTCACCTCGAACGCCAAGCGGGAGCTCTCCGACCCCTTCCTGCGCCGCTGCTTCTGCCACCACATCGCCTTCCCCAATCCGGAGCAGATGCGGGAGATCGTCAAGCTCCACTTCGCCGACCTCGACCAGGGGCTGCTCGACTCCGCCCTCGGCATCTTCTACGAGCTCCGCCAGAAGGGGTATGAGAAACCGCCGGCCACCAGCGAGCTGCTCAACTGGCTGGGCGCCCTGAACCACGCGCGGATCACCCCGGACCGCCTGAACGTCCCCTTCATCGGCACCCTGCTCAAGCGCACGGAGGACATCCTGTCGTTCCGCAACGGGGGGAAGCGGGCGCGGGTAAACTGATCGGATCGGTTAGAAACCTTTATGTTCCTCGACGGCTTCATCCTCCTGCTGCGCGACTACGGCGTGCCGGCCAGTCTGACCGACACGCTCGACTTCTATCGCGGCATGGAGCGCGGCCTCGCGCCGGACCTCGATTCGCTCTTCCTCTTCGCGCGCCTCTGCTTCGTCCGCCGGGTCGAGCACATGGACGCCTACGAGCGGGCGTTCGCCTTCCACTTCTACGGCATCGACCTGCCGCGGGTGGCCGAGGGGGACCCGGAGCTGCTCGATACGCCGCAGTTCCGGCAATGGCTCAAGGAGGCGATCCGCCGGGGCGAGCTGCCGCCACAGGCGCTCTGGACCTTCCCGCCGGGCGAGCTGATGAAACGGTTCTGGGAGACGGTGCGCAAACAGATGGAGGAGCACCACGGCGGCAGCCGCTGGGTGGGCACCGGCGGCAACTCGCCCTTCGGCCATTCCGGGAATTCCAAGGGGGGCGTGCGCGTCTTCGGCCAGGGGGGCAAGCTCTCCGCCACCAAGGTGATCGGCGAGCGCCGCTACATCGACTACTCGGATTCCAACGCGCTGAGCGGCGCCAACCTCGCCCAGGCGCTGACCTCGCTCAAGAAGCTGGCGCCGTCCGGGCCGCGCGACCAGCTCGACATCGACGCCACGATCCACGAGAGCGCCCGCAACGGCGGCGAGATCGACCTGGTCTTCAAGCGCGACCTGCTCGACCGCATCGAGGTGGTGCTGCTGATCGACAACGGCGGTACCTCGATGCTCCCCCACGTCGAGCTCACCCGCCTGCTCTTCGCCAAGGTGCGCGACCGCGTCAAGCGCTGCCACACGTACTTCTTCCACAATACGATCTACGGCTCCGTCTACAAGGACCCGCAACGCCGCCGCCCCCTCCCCACCGCGGAGCTGCTGCGGCGGTCGCAGGACACCCGCGTGCTGATCGTGGGCGACGCCTCGATGGCGCCCGAGGAGCTGGTCTATCCGAGCGGGTCGATCTACTACGGCGAGGAGGAGGGCGAGCCGAGCCTGCGCTGGCTCGAGCGCCTGCGCGATCGCTTCCGCCACGCCGCCTGGCTCAACCCCATCCCCAAGGAGCTCTGGCGGGACGTCTACGGCCGCGACACGATCCGGAAGATCGGCGAGGTCTTCCACATGGAAGACCTCACCCTGGGCGGCATCAAGCGGGCGGTGGCGTGGCTGACGCGGGGTTGACCCGGATCAGAGCTGACAGGAGATCTGCTGGTCCATGCAGCTCATATACCCTTCGATCCCCTGTTTGTTCTGGGTCGGCTTGCAGGACGGAGGGCAGGGCTTGCCCCCGGGCGCGCCGGAGGATCTGCGGCAGCCGGGCGTCTTGGCCCAGACCGGGTTGTCGCAGATCGTCCGGTAGACGATCGCGCGGCTGCCGCCCAGCGCCGCCAGGGCGAGCTCGCGATAGGCAATGGCGATCAGCGGGTCCTTGGTCTGGACCTCTTTCCACTGCCGCTCGAAGTCTCCGGGACGAGGTGCCGGGGCCACCGTCGCTTTCGGAGCTTGAGCCCAGGCCGGCACGAGGACGAGGGAAAGGAAGGCGAGCGCGAGAAACTTCCGGCAAGCGGATGGCACGATCATGGTTCCTCCTTGAGATGACAGGCGACTCCCTCAAGTAGGCGCCTTCGGGCCGGGATCCGTTACGGCGCGAGCCCGCCTACCCGCGCTCGACAACGGCGGCACCTCGATGTTCCCCCTCTTCTCGGAGCCTGCCTTGTGGTATAAATCGCGCCCGCGCAGTACCGCCAGGCCGCCGGAGGGTCGTGCTAGAATTCAGGTCGCGGATATCCGCGCCTGGGGAGCAGGACGGAGCGTCGCCCATGACCGATCTCGAGCTGAAGGAAGTCGTTGCCAGTCTGGCGGTGCGCCAAGCCGAAACGGATCGGCAGATGCGGGACCGTCACGCTGAGATGGATCGACAGGCGCAGGAGCGTCAAGCCGAGATGGATCGGCAGGCGCGAGAGCGTCAGGCCGAGATGGATCGGGAATTGCGAGAGCGCCGTGCCGAGACGAATCGGCAGATCGAAGAAAACTGGCGGATGATCCGAGAGCTCGGCAAACAGATCGGCGGGCTAGGCGAGAGGTTTGGCGGCTTCACCGAGGGAATGGCCTTCCCCTCGATGCAGAAGATCCTGCGCGAGCGGTTCGAGATGGATGTCGTCTCGGTACGGGCCATCGGCCGCAAGAACGGCCGGACCCTGGAGATCGACGTCCTGGCGCATGCCAATCGCGAGGTGAACGCGGTGTACGCCGTCGAGGTCAAGAGCCATCTCCGCGAAGACGGGCTCCAACAGATGCTCCGCATCCTCCGCGAATTCCACGAGTTCTTCCCCGGTCACGAAGGCAAGAAGGTCTTCGGCATCCTCGCCGCGGTGGACATCCCCGACGATGTCGCCGCTCGGGTGCTGAAAAAGGGAATCTTCCTGGCGAGGATCCATGAGGACACCTTCGAGATCCGCGTTCCCGACAGCTTCCAGCCCCGCTCCTACTGACGCGCCCTCCCACCCGTCCCGTTCTTCAGGACCGGGCGGGGGCGAGCCCGCCTACCCGCGCTCGGCCGGGGTGGGCGCCGCCTCGGGCTCGCGGACGGGCTTCTTCTTGCCCGAGCCCGGCATCACGCCATCGCTCATCCGGTTGCGTGCGGTGATGTGAGCCGAGTAGGAAGCCTCCACCCGCTTGAGCTCGTCGGTCTTCAGATGGCACTTCTTGTATTTCTTGCCGCTGCCGCACCAACAGATGTCGTTGCGGCCGATCGGGGCCTTCGGCCCTTCCTTGCGAGGGGTAATCAGATTGCGGAACCAGCTTGCCAGGGACACCGTCGTCTCCAGTCGTTGAGGGGTTGAGGATCGGCTTCGCCGCCGATCCATTTCCAACAGGTTGTCTGCCCCCTGCATTTCAGGAACGGCGCGGAAGGATAGCATGGGCCGCGTTCATCCCGGAACCCAGCAGACCACCGCCGTGCCGCCTCCGGCGCGGCGCTCGAGGCGGAGGCGGCCGCCGTGGGCTTCGACGATCTCGCGGCAGAGCGGCAGGCCGAGGCCGGAGCCGGTGGGCTTGGAGGTATAGAACGGCAGGAGCG